>NZ_LR743508.1:1500000-1667533 GCF_902712855.1 Variovorax paradoxus | reverse complement strand
GAAGCACTATCCATGCCAAATCATCCGTGTTAACCCTTGATCGCAAGCAAATTTGAAATAGATTTTCAGATTGGATGGATACTTGCGGCTCGCTTCTCCCGACCCTTCTCTTCTTCACAAGGAGTTCCCATGCCCCTCGAATACCTCGGCGCCCCTCCCCTCGCCTCCGACCGCCAGGTGCGTCCCTTCTCCCCGGCCGTGCGCGCCGGCGACTTCATCTATGTGTCGGGCCAGGTGCCGGCGGACAAGAACGGCGAGATCGTGGTGGGCGGCATCGAGGCGCAGACGCGCCAGGTGATGGAAAACCTGAAGACCGTGCTCGCGCTGGCCGGCGCCACCCTCGACGACGTGTGCAAGAGCACCGTGTGGCTGCAGGACGCGCGCGACTTCGGTGCGTTCAACCGCATCTACATGAGCTACTTCGGCGAGAACAAGCCCGCGCGCTCGACCACCGAGGCCCGCCTGATGGTCGACGCCAAGGTCGAGGTCGACGTGGTCGCCTACAAACCGAAGGCCTGATTCGGGGCGTCGCGCACTTCGTGTCGCCCCTGCCGGGGGAACACCTGCGGTCCAGGCAAAGCCGGTTCCGCAGTATTTCCGGGTCGATTGCAGCAATACCTTGCCGCGACAGCTAGCCCTTCAGCTCGGTCTTGCGCTGGATGATGCGCGAGACCAGTCCGTACTCGACGGCCTCCTCCGCCGACAGCCAGCGGTCGCGCTCGATGTCGGCCATCACCACGTCCAGCGGCTTGCCGGTTTCGCGCGCGATCTCGTGCGCGATGCGCAGCCGGGCTTTGATGATTTCCTGCGCCTGGATGGCGATGTCGGTCGCCTGGCCGCCCGCGCCGCCGCTGGGCTGGTGGATCAGGAAGCGCGTATTGGGAAGGCATACGCGGCGCTCGCGCGGCGCGGCCAGGAACAGGTGCGTGGCCGCGCTCCCCACCCAGCCGGTGCCGATCATGTTCACCGGCGCACTGATGAAGCGCACGATGTCGTGGATCGCATCGCCCGACTCCAGGTGCCCTCCGGGCGAGCTCACGAGGATGTCGATGGGCTTGTCGGCGCTGTCGGCGTCGAGTGCGATGAGCCGGCGCGTCACGTCGGCGGCCACCGAGTCGCTGATGCTGCCGAAGATCAGCAGCGTGCGCGACTTGAACGCCTTTTCCTCCAGGTAGGAATTGCGCGGCTCGCCGGTGGCAGCGGGCTTGGTGTCGTCTTCCGATTCCATTGAGAACATGGTGGGCTGCATGAAGAAAGCTCCTGTGGTTGAACTGTCTTGACGAACAAGCCCGCAGTTTCGTGACATTGCTGGCTATGGCAAGCTGCGCCGATGCTCGATGAACACTATCTCTCGCAATTCCCGGCACTGCGAGGCCGGCTGGTTCGCGCGGCGGCGCGCATGCTGGGCGGCCCGGCGGATGCCGAGGACGTGGTGCAGGACAGCTACCTGCGTGCATTGGAGGCCGGGGACCGCGCGGCACCCGACGCTGCGCAGGCCTGGCTCACAACGGTGATGCGGAACATCGCCATCGACCGGCTGCGGCGCGCGCACCGGATGCAGCTCTGGCTGCAGGACGCCGCAGTGCAGGCCGCGTCCGACGCGTCGCCCTCCGCGCAGGACGACGCGGCGACAGCGCAGTCGGCCCACGGCGCACTGCGCCTGCTGGCGGCGCGGCTGTCGCCCGCCGATGGCGCGGCCGTGCTGCTGCGCGAGGTGTTCGAAGCCAGCTTCAAGGAAATGGCCGAGGCCAGCGGCAGGACCGAAGCGGCGTGCCGGCAGCAACTGCATCGCGCGTTGCTGCGGTTGCGGCAGGACACGGACGACAACGACGGCGCACCGGAAGCGGTCTTTCACGTGTACCGGCAGGCGCTGGCCGAGTGCGACGCGAGCGTGCTGTTCGCGATGCTGCGGCAGCCGCCGACGCGGGCTGCTGCAGTGCCGGCCGCGATCGCCAAGGATGCAGCGCCGCGCGCGGTCTGCCAGATCATGCAGATGGGCGGACGCCTCGGGCTGGTGCTGACGCTCGGCGGGAAAGTGCTGTGCGTGCTGCCGCTGGACGTGCGGCAGATGGAAGAAGCTGTGCCGCTGAACTAGGCATCCGGCTACTTGCCCCTTTGAGGAAAGGCTGGGACGAGGGCTCCCGGCCTTCGACATCTCGCGGTCTTCGAGGCCGCTTGCCCCCACCCCCGCCCTCCCCCAGAGGGGGAGGGAGTCATGCCAATACCGTGCGCGCCGAGCCCGGCGAGACATTGGCCAAGCAACTCGCCCTTGTCATCGACCTCAACGTCTGCGTCGGCTGCCACGCCTGCGTCACCTCGTGCAAGCAATGGAACACCTCCGGCAGCGCCGGCCCGCTCGCCGACGAGCGGCCCTACGCGGCCAGCCCCACCGGCACCTTCTTCAACCGCGTGCAGACCTACGAGGCGGGCGCCTTCCCGGTCACAGAGACCATCCACTTCCCCAAGAGCTGCCTGCACTGCGAGGACCCGCCGTGCGTGCCCGTGTGCCCCACGGGTGCGAGCTACAAGCGCAAGGAGGACGGCATCGTGCTGGTCGACTACGACAAGTGCATCGGCTGCAAGTACTGCGCCTGGGCCTGCCCCTACGGCGCGCGCGAGCTCGACGAGGAACGCCAGGTCATGACCAAGTGCACGCTGTGCGTGGACCGCATCTATGACGAGCAGCTGCCCAAGGAAGACCGCAAGCCCGCCTGCGTGAAGGCCTGCCCGACCGGCGCGCGCATCTTCGGCGACGTGAAGGACCCGGATTCCGACGTGTCGAAAGCGATCCGCGAACGCGGCGGCTACCAGCTCATGCCCGAGTGGGAAACCAGCCCGGCCAACCAGTACCTGCCGCGTCACATCACGCCGGCGGCCGGCGCACAGGAGTAGACGCATGCATCCCGCGTTCTCCATTCTTTTCTTCACCACGCTGGCCGGCGCTGCGCAGGGGCTGGTGTTCGCGCTGGCGCTGGCCGCCCTGTTCGGCCTGGCGCTGGCGCCGGGCTTCGTCGGCATCGCGCTCGGCGTGGCCGAGGTGCTGCTGGTGGCGGGGCTGGCCGCGTCGTTCCTGCACCTGGGGCGCAAGATGCGCGCCTGGCGTGCGGTGCTGATGTGGCGTACCTCGTGGATGTCGCGCGAGGTGATCGTGCTGCCCGCCTTCATCGCGCTGGTGGCGCTGTGGAGCGTGTCGCTGCGCTTCGGTGCCGGCGCGCCGTGGACATGGCTGCTGCCGCTGCTCGTGCTGTGCGGCGCCGTTCTGCTCTGGTATTGCACCGCGATGATCTACGCCTGCCTGCGCTTCATCGAGGAGTGGGCGCATCCGCTGACGGTGGTCAACTTCACGCTGATCGGGTTGTCGTCGGGACTGGTGCTGGCCTGCGCGCTGGCCGCGCTGTGGGGCGAGGCGCATTTCGTGCAGTTCTTCGGCCCGTGGGCCTTCGTTGCCACGCTGGCCGCCTGGGGTGCACGCAGCGGAGCGCTGAGGCGCAATGCGCGCTTGCGCCACAAGTCGACGCTGCAGTCGGCCACCGGCATCCGCACGCACAAGCTGGTGCAGAAATCGATGGGCATGTCGGCCGGCTCGTTCAATACGCGCGAGTTCTTCCATGGCGCCACACGCGCCATGCTCGGCAACGTGAAACTGGCCTTCCTGCTGCTGGCCTTCGCGCTGCCCGCCGCGTTGGCGGTGTTCGGCATCGCCAGCGCCGCGGCATGGCCGTGGCTGCTGGCGGTCGCGGTGCAGGCGCCGGGCCTGCTGGCCGAGCGCTGGTTCTTCTTCGCGCAGGCGAAGCATCCGCAGAACCTGTACTACCAGGTCGTGTCCTGAGCCGCAACTGTCCGGGGACGCCGGCGCGGACTTCCACGGGCAGGGTCCGCGCCGGGATCCTGCCCGGATGCCTTATCGAGAGAGAACCACGGCACGCGGGCCCACGCCCGTCGGCTGCGAGGTCCCGCTGCTCGGCAGGCCGGTCATCGCGTCGAGCCGGTAGGCGAACACCTTGTTGCTGCCCAGGTTCGCGATGTAGGCGAACTTGCCCTGCGGCGCGACGACGACCGACGTCGGCGCGCTGTCGAGTGTCGTGCCCGAGACGGCAGGGCCCAGCAGGCCGGTGAGCCCGTCGACCTGGAACACCTGCAGGCCCGCACCGCCGAGATCGGTCGCGTAGGCGAACTGGCCGTTCGGGGACAGCGCCATGCTGGTGAGTGCCGAGGCGGGCGCGCCGGACCTTCCGTCGATCTGCGTGAGGGCGCCGGTGAGGCCGATCGCGAAGGTCGTCACGGTGTTGCTCGTCGCACTCGTTGCATAGAGGTACTTGCCGGACGGATCGATGGCGATGAACTCGGGCTTCAAGGTGCTCACGAAGCTGTTGCCGCCCGGAAGGCCGGTGCTGCTGTCGATCGAGAAGACCGAAATGGTGTCGCTGCCGCTGTTGGCGATATAGATGTAGCGGCCCAGCGCGTCGATGGCGACCGAGGTCGGTGCGGTGCCCGTGCCGTAGGTGCCCGCGCCCTCGAACGTCAGCGCGGCGGTGACGGGATCGATGCTGTAGGTCATCAGCTGCTGCGAGTTCTTGTTGACCACGTAGGCGAAGCGGCCGGTGGGCTCGACCGCGATCGACTCGGGCCCCAGGCCTGTCGTGACCACCGGCGTGGCCATGGGCGTCAGCGCGCCCGTTGCCGGGTCGATGCTGAACTGCCGCATGTTGCTGGCGGACGAGCCGAGCACGTACGCAGCCTTGCCGAGCGGGTGCACCGCCATGGCGCGGGGTGCGGCTGTCGTACCGCTGGCGATGGCTGCGCCGACGGACGTGAGTTCGCCGGTGCCCTGGTCGATGGAGAACGCAGACACGGTGGAGTCACTCTCGTTGACCACGTAGGCGAAGCGTGCGGCCGGCGGCGCGCAGACCACGGCCACGGCGGTGACCGCCGCTGCGGCCACGGTGCCGCTGCCGTTCGTCACGGTGCATTCGCGCGTGAGGATGCGCGGCTGCGTCTTGACCGTCACCGCGTAGCCCGCGGCATCGGCGACCTTGGTGGGAAACACGAAGCTGCCGTCGGCCGAAATGGCGATGTCGTCGCCCGCGTTGTTCTGCAGCACCAGGCCCGTGCCGAGCAGGCCCGAGACCGTGCCGCCGACCTTGTAGCTGGCCGCAGGCGCCGGCGGGGCGCCAGGCGTTCCCTGGTCGGCCGGTGCAGCAGGTGCTGCCGGGGTGTTCGGCGTGGTGGGAGTCGTCGGGGTCGTCGGAAAGGCCATGAACAGGCCGTTGGCGTTGCCGCCACCGCCGCCGCCACAGGCGGAGAGCGTGAGCATCAGGCCGCCCAGCAGGGCCAGCTTCAGGTGAGAGGGACGGTGTTGGGAGAGCGTCATTGTCTGTGTCGGATAAAGCCGGGGCCTCGCGCCGCAGCGAAGAAGTGGAGGGATGCGTTGCGTGCGCGGGCGCGCTGCAACGAGCGTCTATCGGCAGTTCCGGCTAAAACTTTAGGCTGCAGCCTGCATCGGCCGCAGAGCCCGACGGCAGCGATGGTTCCGGGGAATCCGGTTCGCCGCTTCAGGCGACGAAGGCGAGGCCGCCAGCGTGTGGGGCCACGGCGCGGGCTGCGAGTGGGTCGGGGTGCGTCCGACCGGGCGCATCCGATTCCCGGAGTGCGCGATGTTCGACGGTGATCGTCTCGCTCAGTGCCGCGACGGCGTCCACGGCGACATGTGCTGCTCGTCCGCCGCGCTGTCGCCGATCTGCATCTGGAGCAGTTCGTACACGACGCCGGCCGACCACTTGGGGTTGGCGTCGCCGTTGCGCTGGTAGAGCGTCGCGGTCAATGCCGCCAGCCACTCGTCGTCGATCTCACCGCGCGTGAGCGCGTAGAACTCGGTGGTGAACTCGAACCACCAGGCCTCTTCGTCCGAAAGGATGCGGCCCTCCACTTCGATCGGACGGTCCGGCTTCCACATGACGGGCATCGGGTCGAGAACGCGGGTCACGACGTGCTCAGGCCTCGTCCGCAGAGGGGCGGGCGGGCACTGCAGCGCGGGCCTCGATCCATGCGAGGCATTGTTCTCGCAGCAGGTCGATGGAGGCGAGCGCGTTGGCCTGCGGCTCGAAGATCGGCAACTCGAAGTAGGGCTCGCCATTGCAGTGGATCTCGGCGAAGCCCGAGACCATCTGTTCGGACGCCGCCAGGCAATAGCGGAATTCCCAACCTCCGGCATGCACCTCGGACTCCAGCGTCCCGGCCAGCGAAGGCTTCGCGGGTGCCGCGTCGCGGCATGGCGAGCGGCCGGGCGGCATCGCCTGGGCGGGACGAGGATTCGAAGACGAAGTGAGGCGGAAAGTTGTCATCGGTTGGAGGCGTTATGCAGTGACTTGCAGGCTGAAGCGCGCGCCCAGCACTTTAGCGGTCTTCTTGCGGCAAATTTGTCGGAATCCATGCCGAAACCTTCGATTGACAGCCCGAAAACGCATCGGGGCGGGGCTCGGCCATCGAGGTGGCTACCGTTTGCCGTTGGCGATACCGAGGGGAGCGCCTTGTCCGACGCCGCAGCCGGCCTCGTGCGGCGCATGATCCCGGCTGTCTTCTCCTTTACGACCTGACGGGTCCATCCGGTGCGTGCTGCCGGACCCCTCGCCCACGATGAAGATCGCCACATTCAACGTCAACGGCATCGGCAGCCGCCTTGAGCGGCTGCTCGAATGGCTTGCGCAATCGAAGCCCGATGTCGCCTGCCTGCAGGAACTCAAGTCGCCCGACGAGAAGCTGCCGCTCGACGCGATCCGCAAGGCGGGCTACGGCGTGGTGGCCCACGGGCAGCGCGCGTGGAACGGCGTGGCCATCCTCGCGCGCGGGCGCGAGCCGATCGAGACCGGGCGCGGCCTGCCGGGCATGGAGGCCGACACGCAGAGCCGCTACATCGAGGCAGTGGTCGACGGCGTGCTGGTGGGCTGTCTCTACCTGCCCAACGGCAATCCCCAGCCGGGGCCGAAGTTCGACTACAAGCTGCAGTGGTTCGAGGCGTTCAACAGGCATGCGAAGAAGCTCTTCGCGAGCGGCATGCCCGTGGTCCTTGCGGGCGACTACAACGTCGTTCCGACCGACGACGACATCTACAACCCGGCGTCCTGGCGCGAGGACGCGCTGCTGCAGCCGCAGAGCCGTGCGGCATTCGCGCGCTTGCTCAAGCAGGGCTGGACGGACGCGATCCGCCATTGCCATCCGGACCGTGTGCCGTACACCTTCTGGACCTACTGGCGCAACCGCTATCCGCGCGATGCCGGCCTTCGCATCGACCACTTTCTGCTGAATGCCGAACTCGCGCCGATGCTGCGTTCGGCCGGCGTGGACCGCGACGTGAGAGGGCGCCCGGGTGCGAGCGACCACGCGCCCGCCTGGATCCAGGTCGACCTGCCGTAGCGGACCGGCATGGGTGGGCCGTCTGCCGCCTGCATTGCGCGAGCCAGGGTTTTCACTTGTCTCCAGCCGTGTCGATTTTCAGCAGGCTCGTTCGACGTACGTAAAGAGGGTCGTCCTCTGTTCTTCAGGAGAAAGCAACCATGGCCACCAACACCGTCCGCCTGCACCGCGTGCTTCGCTGCCCGCCGGAGCGTCTCTACCGTGCATTCGTCGAGCCCGGCGCGTTCGAGCGCTGGCTGCCCCCCTTCGGCTTCGTCGGCAAGGTCCATGCGATGGACCCCGTGGTCGGCGGTGCATGGCGGATGTCGTTCACCAACTTCGGCACCGGCCACGGCCACTCGTTCGGCGGAAAGTACCTGGAGCTCGTTCCCGGCCAGCGCATCGCCTACGACGCGGCCTTCGACGACCCCAACCTGCCGGGCACCATGAAGACCACGGTGACGCTGACCGCGGTGTCCTGCGGCACGGACATGTCGGTCGTGCAGGAAGGCATCCCCGAGATGATCCCGGTCGAGATGTGCTACCTGGGCTGGCAGGAATCGCTGGTCGCGCTGGCGCAGCTGGTGGAGCCGGACATCCCGGGCTGATGGCAGGCGGCGCGGCGGCGCCACCGCCCATTCAGGCGTCGGCCGTTCCCCGCCTTGGCGCCAGCGCCTGGACGCCCTGGCGCAGCATGTGCATGCGCAGCGCCACGTGCAGCTCCAGGAAGCGCCCGCCCTGGCGCCAGCCCGCCAGAAGTTCGTCGATGGTCTCCAGCCGCTGGCGCAGCGTGTTGACGTGGATCTGCAGCGAATCGGCGGTGGCCTTCGCGTTCTGCGCGTGCTCGAGGTAGGCGAGCAGCGTGCCCGCGAGGTCGGTGCCGCGGCGCCGGTCCTGCTGCACGAGGCCGCCGACGGTCGCCTCGATGAAGCCCGCCACGTCGGCCGCTCGCCGCTGCTCGAACAGCATCGAATACATCGTCAGCGTCGCTTCGGGCACCAGCTCGTGCGATCGGCCCAGCGCGCGCAGGATGTCGATGCCGCGCTTGAGCGCGCGGAAGCTCTCGGGCAGCAGGTCGACCTGCGACACGGGCCCGGACACCACGCCGATCGCGCCGAGGCGCGCGTCCGACAGCAGCGCGCCCTGCAGCGCCGACTGCAACGCCTCGGCGCCCGCATCCGGGCAGACGGCGACGATGAAGCCTTCGAATTCCTCGAGCAGCGTGCCGCGCGCCACGGCCGGGCGCATGCGGCGCAATGCGTATTCGATGTGCCGGTCTTCCACGGCGAGCACGATCATGCGCAGGGCCAGCTTCAGGTCCAGCCCCAGCGGCTGGGCCCGCAACTGCAACGCCGCGAGCGATTCCTGCTGCCAGCTCACCAGGGCGCGGATGGTCGCCGCCGATTCGCTGCTCACCTCCAGCTCGCTGCGCTCCTGCGACAGCAGCACCACGCCCGCCACCAGCGCGCCCCGCTCGAAGGTGCGGATCTCGGTGGCGCTCATCGCGCGGTCCGACAGCATCAGGATGGCGCCCAGCAGCCGGTCGGCGCCCATCAGCGTCGCCACGCGAAGGTGCCGCGCCGGTCCGCCGTCGATCGCCTGCGAAACGCCGCTGCGGCGTCCTTCGATCAGCGCCGCGTGCACCAGGTCCTGGACCTCGGTGCGGCCCAGCAGCTCGTTCAGTCCGCCGGCGAGGTGCGCGGGCGAGGCGGCGGCGCGCTGCGTGGGTTGTCCGGCTTCGTCGAGCAGCACGATGTGGCCGCCGAGCATCGTGCCGACCATGTCGAGGATGTCGACGAGGCTGCAGCCGCGCGCGACGAGCCTCGTCATCTGTTCCTGTGCGTCGGCCGCCGCCTGGGTCTCCTCGGCTTGGCGGTGCAGCGAGGCGTTGGCCTCGCTGGCGCGCTGCAGCGCCACCTGCGCTTCCTGGAACAGCCGCGCGTTCTCGATCGCGACGGCGGCCTGCGCCGCCAGCGCTGAAAGCATCGCGACCTCCCAGGGCGCATGGCGCCGGGGCTTGCGGTCGCAGATGCACAGCACGCCGATGCAGTGGTTGCCCACCATCAGCGGCGCGCCCAGCAGCGACTCGACCCCTTCGTCCTTGATGGCAAGGTCGATGCCGCGCTCGTGCGCGAAGCCCTGGTCGGTCAGGTAGTCGGTGCTGTGGTACGGCGTCTTGTGCTTGAGCACGTGGCCGCAGATGCCGTGGTCCGGCGGCACGCGCACGTTCTTGAAGCGCTCGGAGATCGCGCCTTCGGTCGCGCGGATGTAGAAGTCGTTGCGCACGCGATCGAAGTTCGTCAGGTAGCCGATGTCGGACGCGAAGATCTGCCGTGCGCGCCGCACGATGGCCTGCAGCACCAGCTCGAGGTCGCGGATCGAGGTGAGGTCGTGCGCGCTTTCCAGCACCACCAGCAGGCCGCGCTCGCGGCGCTGCTGCAGCGTCAGCTGCTCGCAGACCGCCATCGCGGCGCGCACGCTGCCGGCCAGCTGCGCGCGCCGGGCCGGGTCGGGCACGCCGGCCTCCACGCGCTCGAGCATCTCGTCGAATTCGCGCGTGCCGGCATTGCGCTGGAGCATGGCGAGCAGCTCCGACTGCAGTTCGCCGGCCGCCAGCGACACGTCTTGCGTTCCGTTTTCCGTCATGTTCGAAGAACTCCTCCCAAAGCGCATCTTCCTGGATGCAAAAGATCGGTGCTAACCCTGATGCCGAGGGCGCGAATGCCGGCGCCTTGTATGAATCGCCCATAAACAAGATCGATTCGTGTGGCTTCGATCCATAGGAGATCGGCGGCCTGACCGACATGATTCATGCACTCGCACATTAACAGCGCGAGACCACAGGAGACAACCGAAGTGAAATCGCTCGCCAGATTCGTGGCTTGGGGCGCGGCCTCGTTCGCCCTCGCCGCCACCGCCATCGCCCAACCCCAGCGCCCGGCCGAGATCAAGCTCGGCATGAGCACCTTCATGACCGGACCGGCCTCGGTGCTCGGCGCGCCCGCCAAGACGGCCGCCGACATGTGGATCGAGGACTTCAACGCCGCCGGCGGCATCGACGGCACCAAGCTGAGCCCCACCTGGATCGACGAAGGGCAGGGGGCGGACAAGTTCCTATCCGAGTACCGCCGCCTCGCGCAGGAGCCGGGCGAGAAGCTCATGCTGTCGGCCATCTCGAGCGGCTACTGCAACGCGCTGGCGCCGGTGGCGGAAGACCTCAAGGTCATCAACATCCTCTGGGAGTGCTCCACCGAGAAGGTGCTCGAGGAGCGCCGCTACAAGTACGTGTTTCGCACGGGCCCCAACGGCACCATGGAAATGGTGGCGGCCGTGCTGCACCTGCTGAAGACCAAGCCCGACTTCAAGACGCTCGCGGTGGTGAACCAGGACTACGCCTGGGGCCGCGACTCGTGGGAGATCTTCCGCAACACGCTGCTCGCGCTCAAGCCCGACGTGAAGATCGTGGCCGAGCTGTTTCCCAAGTTCGGCGCGTCCGACTTTTCCGCCGAGGTCACCCGGCTGCAGGCGCTGCGGCCCGACGTGGTGTTGTCCACCGCGTGGGGCGGCGACCTCGACACTTTCCTGAGGCAGGCCTCGCAGCGCGGTCTGCTGAAGTCGTCGCAGTTCGTGCTGCCGCTGGCCGATTCGTCGCTCGAGCGGCTCGGCGACGCGGTGCCGCCCGGCGTGATCGTCGGTTTCGTCGGCGACGGCTACTTCGCGGACCCGGAGTTCGCGAACGACCCCGAGGCGCGCGCCTTCGTGCAGAAGTTCAAGAAGCGCACCGGCGCATACCCGAACTTCGCGGTCTATCACATGATCCAGGCGCTGAAGGCCGCCACCGGCGCCTACAAGCAGGCACTGGCCGACAACAAGGGCCAGTGGCCCACCACCGAGCAGCTCGCCACCACGCTGCGCAAGCTGGAGTACCGCGGGCTGTCGCGACCCATCAGGCTGCGCGAGGACGGCCAGGCGCTGCAGGGCCAGCTCTACGGCGTGACCGCCAAGGACGCCTCGCAGCCGTTCCCGGTCGCGCGCCAGCTCTCGTTCTATCCGGCCGACATCCTCACGCCGCCGGTGGGCCAGAAGTCCGCCGAGTGGGTGAAGACGCTCAAGCCCGCGCTGCTGAAGAACCCGCAGATCCGCCGCGTGGGCGACTGAAGCCGCTTGCACGAGGAACCCGTCGTTCATGGAACTGAATCTCCTGCTGCTGGCCACCGTCGACGGACTGTCGTACGCCGGCCTGCTGTTTCTCATCTCGCTGGGGCTGACCCTGATCTGCGGAGTCTTCGGCGTCATCAACGTGGCGCACGGCAGCCTCTATGCCTTCGGCGGCTACAGCGCCGCGAGCCTGCTGGCGTGGTTGCTGCCGCACACGGCCTCGGCCGTGGTGCTGGTGGGCTCGCTGTTCGTGGCTGCCGCGGTGGTCGGCGGCTGCCTCGGCGCGCTGCTCGAGCGCGGACTGCTGCGGCATTTCCAGGACCGCGATCCGGTGCTGCAGCTGCTCGTCACCTTCGCCGCCTTCATGATGCTGGAGGACGTGCAGCGCATGGTGTGGGGCGCCACGCCGGTCAACGCGGGCGACCTCGCCACGCGGCTGGGCACCACCGACCTGCTGGGCGTGACCTTCATGAACTACCAGCTGGCCTTCATTCCCGGCGTGGCGCTGGTCGCCTACGCGGGCCTGCAGTTCCTGCTGCGCCACTCGACGGCGGGGCGGCAGATCGTGGCGGTCATCCATCACCGCGAGACGGCCACCGCGCTGGGCATCAACGCGGCGCGCGTCGGCACGCTGACCTTCGCGCTCGCGGGTGCGCTCGGCGCGCTGGGCGGTGCACTGTCGGTGCCCATGACCTCGTTCGTGCCCGGCCTGGGCGCCGAGATGATCGTGACCTCGTTCGCGGTCATCGCCACGGCGGGGCTCGGGCAGATCACCGGCGCGCTGGTGGCCTCGGTGCTGATCGGCATGGCGCGCTCGCTGGCGGTGTACACGCTGCCCGAGCTCGAGGTGGTCATGCCCTACCTGATGATGGTGGCGGTGCTGCTGGTGCGCCCGCACGGGCTCTTCTCCGTCACCGCGGCCCGGAGGATCTGATGCGCAGGACCACCTCCATCGCGGCCGTCGCGGCCGCCGTTGTCCTGATGCTGGGCGCCGGCTGGGCCTTGCCCTGGTCGCGCATGCCGATCATCACCTTCCTGTGCTTCGGCCTCGCCGCCCTCGGGCTGACGGTGCTGATGCGCGCCGGCCAGGTGTCGTTCGGCCATGCCATGTACGCGGCCATCGGCGGTTACGCCACCGCGTTCACGGTGCGCGCCTTTCCCGGTGCCGACGGCCTCGTGGCCGTGGCCGCGGGCGTGGTGGCGAGCCTGGCCATCGGCGCTGTCGTGGCTGCCTTCGTGTCGCGCTACCGCGGCATCTTCTTCGGCATGCTGAACCTGGGGCTCTCCATGGTGCTCTTCTCGCTGGCCGGCAAGCTCTACGGCTGGACCGGCGGCACCGACGGCCTGCGCTTCGAGCGGCCCGCGCTGCTGGGCATGGCACTGGAGCGCGGCCAGTTCGAGCTGGCCATGCTGGTGTTGACGCTGGCGCTCGCCGTGGCGGTCGCATGGGCGGTGCAGCGCTACTTCGTGTCCTCGTCGGGGCAGGTGATGCTGGCCATCCGCACCAACGAGACCCGCCTGGAGTACATCGGCCTGTCGGCGCGCATGGTGCTGGCCGAGGGCTACGTGCTGTCGGCCGGACTGGTGGGGCTCGCCGGTGCGCTGCTGGCGCTGGTGCAGAGCCTGGTCACGCCCGAGAGCGGCTACTGGATCCGCTCGGGCGAGTACGTGTTCATCGCCATCCTGGGCGGCTCGGGCCATGCCGCGGGCGCCTTCCTGGGAGCGGCGGTGTTCGAACTCATCAAGCTCGCGGCGGCGGCGTACTTCACCAACGCCTGGCAGATCCTGCTCGGCGCCACGCTGATCGCGGTGATCTTCTTCGCGCCGCAGGGCATCGTCGGCTGGCGCCGGCGTGCGCCGCGGCAACCCTTGCCCCAGGAGGCCCGATGAACGCATCGACCCCCGATGAACTGCTGCGCACCGAAGGGCTGACCCTGCGTTTTGGCGGCATCACCGCCGCCGACGGCATCGACTTCTCGCTGGCGCGCGGCGAGCACCTCGCGGTGATCGGCGCCAACGGCGCGGGCAAGACCACCTTCATCAACATCTGCACCGGCTACATCAAGCCCAGCAGCGGCCGGGTGCTGTTCGAGGGCCTCGACATCACGCGCCAGGGCCCGCGCCAGATCGCCCGGCTGGGCGTGGGGCGGTCGTTCCAGCTGCCGCAGCTGTTCCTCGACCACACGGTGCGGCAGTGCCTGGAGCTGGCCTCGGTCAGCCGGCGCGGCGTGCTGTCGCGCTGGACCCCGCTGTCGCGCGCGGCCGACCAGCGTGCGGTGGCCGAGATGCTGGAACTGGTGGAACTCGGCGACCATGCCGACGCCCCGACCGCCGTGCTGCCCGAGGGGCGCCGCAAGCTGCTCGACGTGGGCATCGCGCTGATGCTCGAGCCCAAGCTGGTCATCATGGACGAGCCGACCAGCGGGGTCTCGTCCGAGGACAAGCACGGCGTGATGCGCACGCTGATGCACGCGCTGCAGCAGCGCAAGGTCACGAGCTGGTTCGTCGAGCACGACGTCGAGATCGTCCGCCGCTACGCCACGCGCGTGGCCGCGTGGATCGACGGGCGCATCGCGGCCGACGGCGCGCCCGAACAGGTGTTCGCCGATCCGCTGGTGCGCAGCGAGGTGCTGGGCGAACGTGCAGGACAGGGAGGCCGCTGATGCTGCGCATCGAATCGATGAACATCGACCTGGCGGGCCACGCGGTGCTGCGCGGCGTCGACCTGCAACTCGCGCCGGGCCAGACGGTGGCCGTGGTGGGCCGCAACGGCGCGGGCAAGACCACGCTGCTGCGCGCCATCATGGGCCTGGTGGCGCCGCGCTCCGGGCGCATCCTCCTCGACGGCGAGGACATCACGCGCAGCCCCGCATCGCGCCGCGCGGCGGCCGGCTTCGGCTATGCGCCGGAAGACCGGGTGATCCTGCCGACGCTGAGCGTGGCCCAGAACATCGCGCTGCCATGCGAGGTGCTCCGGCTGCCGAGGCACGAGATACAGCGCCGCATCGACGCCGTGCTGGCCAACGTGCCGCAGCTCGAGCCGATGCTTCAGCGCTCGGGCGCGGCCCTGTCGGGCGGGCAGGGAAAGATCGTCGCGCTCGCGCGCGCCCTCGTGGTCGGTGCGCGCTTCGTGCTGCTCGACGAACCCTTCCAGGGCCTGGCCCCCGCGCTGGCACGGCAGTACGGCGACGCGCTGCGCGCCCTGCGCGTGTCGCACCCGACCCTGTGCGTGGTGGTGACGGAATCGAACGCGGCGCTGCTGGACGCGGTGCAGAGCCGCACCCTGCACATCGAGCGCGGCGCGGTCTCGGAGACGACATCCACCGCCACCGCCTGAGCCCGCACACGGCAGCCAACGAATGCAAACGGAGAACACACAAGTGAGTACTGAATCTATGCAGCTTCCGCTCGGCGACGGGCCGCTGCGCGGCCTGGTGGTGATCGACGTCACCCGCGTGGTGGCCGGTCCCTACTGCACCATGATGCTGGCCGACCTGGGGGCCACGGTGATCAAGGTCGAGAACCCGGCCGAGCCCGACTACGTGCGCACCTTTCCGCCGTTCGTGCAGGGCGAGAACGGCCGTGCGAGCGCCTTCTTCGCGCAGTACAACCGCCACAAGCTCGGCGTGAGCCTCGACCTGAAGTCGGAGCAGGGCCGGGCGCTGCTGCGCGACCTCGTGGGCAAGGCCGACATGCTGGTGGAGAACTTCCGCCCCGGGACGATGGAGCGCATGGGGCTCGGCTACGAGGCGCTGAAGCCATGCAACCCGCGGCTGGTGTACGTGTCGATCAGCGGCTTCGGCCAGACCGGACCGAACTCGCGGCGGCCGGCCTACGACAACAGCGCGCAGGCCACCGGCGGGCTGTGGTCCATCAACGGCGAGAAGGGCAAGGCGCCGCTGCGCGTGGGCACCATCATCGGCGACCTGTCGGCGTCGTTCTATGCGGCGATCGCCGCGCTGTCCGCGGTGATGCATGCGCGGCAGACCGGCGAAGGCCAGTGGGTCGACGTGGCCCAGCAGGACGCGGTGGTGACGCTGACGGAACATGCAGTCGTCAACTACACGGTGGACGGCGTGGTCGGCGAGCCGCTGGGCAACGACCATCCGTTCGTGCGGCCCTACGGGCAGTACGCCTGCAAGGACGGCTTCGTCTTCTTCGGCGCCTACACCGACAAGTTCTGGCGCGAGGCCTGCCGGATCTTCGGCGAGCCCGCGCTGGTGAGCGACCCCGAGATCGACACCATGGAGAAGCGCTTCGACCCCGCGACCTATGCGCGCCGGGTGCAGCCGATCGTGCAGGGCTGGTGCGCGCGGCACACCAAGGCCGAGCTCGAGGCCATGGCCGGCGACACGATCCCGGTGACCCCCATCAAGACCATCGCCGAGGTGGTGGCCGACCCCCATCTGGCGGCGCGCGAGATGTTCGTGCCGACGCAGGTCGACGGCGCACGGGTGCAGGCGTTCGGCAGCCCGATGAAACTCTCCGCCACGCCGGTGCGCGCGGTGGGCAGCGCGCCGGCCTTCGGCGAGCACAACGAGATCGTGCTCAAGGGCTGGCTGCGCGTGGCCGCGCAAGACTACGACCGCTACCTGGCCGAGGGCGTGATCTGATGGGCGCCGGCGGCATCACCTATGCGGTGGACGGCGACGGCATCGCGCACGTGCGCTTCGACCGCCCCGAGAAGCTCAACGCGCTGACCCTCGCGATGTACGACGAACTCGCGCAGGCCTTCGCACGCGCGAACGACGACGAGGCGGTGCGCGTGGTGCTGCTCGGCGGCAACGGCGAGCGCGCGTTCTGCGTCGGCGCCGACCTCGGCGAATCGATCCCGGCGCTGGCCGAGGGGCGCTTCGACATCTCCGAATGGGACGGCGCCCACATCAAGCAGCCGGGCTTCCACAAGCCGGTGGTGGCCGCGATCAACGGGCTGTGCATGGGCGGGGGCTTCGAGATCATGCTGGCCGCGGACATCCGCGTCGCGTCCGACACCGCGGTGTTTGCGCTGCCCGAGGCCTCTCTGGGCTTCACGCCGGCCGGCGGCACGCTGGTGCGGCTGGTTCGCCAGATTCCCTATGCGCTGGCCATGGAACTCATGCTCACGGCCGAACGCTTTCCGGCGGGCCGTCTCGCCGAGATGGGCCTGCTGAACCGCGTGGTGCCGCCGGACCAGCTCGAGGCGGTGGCGCTTGGCTACGCGCGCGGCCTCGCGCAGAAGGGGCGGGTGGCCGTGTCGGTCATCAAGGAGGCGGCGCTCACGCTCGGCCACCTGCCGTTCGACGAGGCCTTCCGCCGCGAAGCCGTGCTGGGCCAGCGCGCCTTCACCAGCGACGAGGCGAAGGACGGCCTGCGGCGGTTCCTGTCGCGCGAGCGTCCCGCTGCGCGCTGAAGCCGCAGCCCGTTCATTCATTCATCCATCGACTCGTTCATCCATCAATCAGGACTGCACATGGTTCAAGACTCCCGCCTCCCCAATTTCCGCGCACTCACCCCCGCGCAGCGCCTCGAGCACGTCGCGCGCGCCACGTCGCTCGGCGCCGACGAGGTGGCGCTGCTCGCCGCCCCCGGCGCGCTGCCGCTGGCGCGCGCCGACGGCATGATCGAGAACGTGATCGGCACCTTCGAGCTGCCCTTCGGCATCGGCGGCAACTTCCAGGTCAACGGCCGCGACTACCTCGTGCCGATGGTGGTGGAAGAGCCCTCGGTGGTGGCCGCGGCCTCCTTCATGGCCAAGCTGGCACGCGAAGGCGGCGGCTTCGAGGCCTCCAGCAGCGGCCCGATCATGCGCGCGCAGGTGCAGGTGCTCGGCGTGACCGACCCCTACGGCGCACGGCAGGCGCTGCTGCGTGCGCGCGACCAGATCCTGGAAGTGGCCAACAGCCGCGACAAGGTGCTCATCGGCCTGGGCGGCGGCTGCCGCGACATCGAGGTGCACGTGTTCCCCGACACGCCGCGCGGCGCGATGATCGTGATGCACCTGATCGTGGACGTGCGCGACGCCATGGGCGCCAACACCGTCAACACCATGGCCGAGTCGGTCTCGCCGCTGGTGGAGAAGCTCACCGGCGGCACGGTGCGCCTGCGCATCCTGTCGAACCTGGCCGACCTGCGGCTGGCGCGCGCGCGCGTGCGGCTCACGCCCGAGGTGCTCAAGACGAAGGAGCGCAGCGGCGAGGAGATCGTCGAGGGCGTGCTCGACGCCTACACCTTCGCGGCCATCGACCCGTACCGCGCGGCCACGCACAACAAGGGGATCATGAACGGCATCGACCCGGTGATCGTGGCCACGGGCAACGACTGGCGCGCGGTCGAGGCCGGCGCGCACGCGTACGCCTGCCGCAGCGGCCGCTACACCTCGCTCACCACCTGGGAGAAGGACACCCGCGGCGCGCTGGTCGGCACCATCGAGATGCCGATGCCCGTCGGCCTGGTGGGCGGCGCGACCAAGACGCACCCGTTGGCGCAGCTCGCGCTGAAGATTCTCGGCGTGAAGTCGGCGCAGGAGCTGGGCGAAGTGGCGGTGGCGGTGGGCCTGGCGCAGAACCTGGGCGCGCTGCGCGCACTGGCCACCGAAGGCATCCAGCGCGGCCACATGGCGCTGCACGCACGCAACATCGCGCTGGTGGCGGGCGCCACGGGCGACGAGATCGACACGGTGGCCAGGCAGATGGCCGCCGAGCACGACGTGCGCACCGACCGCGCCGTGGCGCTGCTCGAGGCGCTGCGCGGCAGCGCGGCGCGCTAAGCAGCGTCAGGGCATGGCCTCGTCTTGAACCTCGATGAATCGGAGACCGTCGTGACAATGCAGACACACGCCGCAACTGTTGCGTCGAGCGGTGGAGGGCGCCGGCTCTTCCGTGCCCGCGGCATGACGCGCCCAGGCCGCGTGACCGAGGCATTCGCGTCCGACGCGGCGGCCGAGGGCGGCTCGTGCACGCAGCCGTTCATCGACGAACCCCCGGCGTACGGACCCCTGAGCGGTCCCGTCGGCCGCCCCTGGACCTTCGAGGCCTACCAGTCCGTCCCGCGGCCGGTGTCGATGATCGTGGTGGAGCACGAGCCCGAGCCCTCGCTGATCGTGCCCGCGCACTCGCATCCGCGCGCCCAGCTCGCGTATGCGGTGAAGGGCACCTTCACCCTGCACACGCCCACGGGCGCGTGGCTGGTGCCGCCCAACCGCGCCGTGTGGGTGCCGGGCGGCGTGGTGCACGAGATGCACGCGCGCGGGCAGGCGGTGTCGAACCGATCGCTCTACATCCAGCCCGATGCGTCGCCGCACCTGCCCGCCGAGTGCTGCGTGATCGAGGTGTCGCCGCTGCTGCGCCAGCTGGTCATCGACGCCACGGGCATTCCGCTCCTGTACGACGAGGCCGGCCGCGACGGCCGCGTGATGCGGCTGATCCTCGACGAAATCTGCGCCGCACCGCGCGTGCCGCTGCATGCACCGATGCCGCAGGACGCGCGCCTGCTGCGCATCTGCCGCGCGCTGCTCGACGACCCCGCTAGCGACGGCGATCTGGAGTACTGGGCGCGCTATGGCGCACTCGGCCGGCGCACGCTCACGCGCCTGTTCCGCGACGAGACCGGCATCACCTTCACCACCTGGCGCCAGCAGCTGAGGCTCATGGAAGCGCTGCGGCGGCTCGCGATGGACACGCCCGTGACCACGGTGGCGATGGACCTGGGCTACGAGAGCCCGAGCGCCTTCACCGCCATGTTCCGCCGCGTGATGGGCAAGACGCCCAAGCATTACCTGGGGCGCAACGAAACGGCTGTGGCCTAGCGGTCCGGGCGGGCTCAGGCGAAGCGCTTGCTCAGGAACCTCGAGTTCCGTTCGCCGAATCGCCAGGGCATGTCGACGGCCTTGGAGATGCCGATGCGCGGCCCGGTGACCACCTCGGGGGCCGGCAGGCCGTGCGGCGGAGCGAACAGCGCGAAGGGCGCCTCGTCGAGGCGCAGGCCGTCGAAGCTGCGGTCGATGGCCAGCGCCTGGCCCACGCGGCCGGGGCCGGCGCACAGCAGGCGCGGCTCGTCCAGGCCGCGCCGCTCGCGCATCCGGTCCAGCCCGTGGGTAGGCTCGAGCGCGCGGATCAGCACGCCGGCTGCATGCCCGGTTTCGCGGCAGACGAAGTTCAGGCACCAGTGCAGGCCGTGCGAGCGGTAGACGTAGGCGCAGCCCGGCGGGCCGAACAGGCTGGCGTTGCGCGCGGTGCGACCGTTGAACGAATGCGAGGCCGGTTCTTCGGGGTCGTAGGCTTCCGTCTCGACGATGCGGCCGCCCACGCCATCGACCAGCAGCGTGATGCCGATCAGCCGGCGGGCCACATCGAGCGATGCCGCGGTGAAGTCGATGTCTGCGGAAATGAGCGCGCCGGGCGCTGGGGTGGCGGTGTGCATATGGCGGTCCACCGGCATGGTGTTGCCGCATGATAGGCGCGGGGCCGTCAAGAGACGGGCGGCGGGTCGATGTCGAGGGCGACGGACAGGGCGGCGGGCAGCGTGCGGTTTTCGCCCCCCAGGCCGAGTCGTACCGGTATCGGGATGAGCGGCTGGGCCGCGGCGATTTCACCTTCGGCCGGTCCGGCTCCCACCCGATGCGCCGCCTACGCCTCGAAGTTCAACGCGAGGCCGGGCGTGGGCCAGTCGTCGATGGCGATGAGCCTTCCGCTGCCCGAGAGCGTGACATAGGCCGTGCGGCGATCGCGGCCACCGAAGCAGATGTTGGTGGTGTAGCGGTCGGGCAGCGGCACATGGCGGACCGTGCCGCCGTCGGGCGCGACGATGCTGATGCCGCCGTGCAGCAGCGTTGCCACGCAGAGATTGCCGAGCGCGTCGACCGCCATCGAATCGAAGCGCTGGTAGTGACCGCCGGGCGATGCGCAGAGCATGCGCCCGCCGTGCGGGGAGGGCCAACCGTCCTTGCGCACGCGCCCCGGTGCGACGATGTCGAAGGCCCAGACGCGCGCGCCCTCGGTCTCGGCGTAGTAGAGCGTCTGGCCGTCGGGCGACAGGGCGATGCCGTTGGGTGTCGTCACGGGCCGCGTGATCGCATGCGCGGCGCCGCCGTCGGCGTGGCCGTAGAAGAGGCCGCCGCGGTCCATGTCGCGCTCGCGCACCTTGCCGAGGTCGGTGAAGTAGAAGCCGCCGTGCGCGTCGAACACGATGTCGTTGGGGCCGCACAGCGCGCCGCCCTCGACGGTCTCGAACAGGCGTTCGGCGCGGCCGGTGGCGAAGTCCACGCGTTCGATGCGGCCGCCCGAATAGTCGTCGGCCTGGCCCATCGGGCGCACGCAGCCATCGGCCTCGGTGTGCCACCTGAAGCCGCCGTTGTTGCAGACGTAGACCGCGCCGTCGGGACCCAGCGCCGCGCCGTTCGGCCCGCCGCCGAGGTCGGCGATCACCTGCACGAGGCCGTCGGCGCGCACCCGTGTGAGCGTGCCCCGCGCGATCTCGACCAGCAGCACGGAGCCGTCGTTCAGGGCGATCGGGCCTTCGGGAAATTGCAGGCCGGTGGCAAGTTCGCGGATGCGCATCGAAGCTCCTCGGAGGTGGTGGAAGGGCTCGCGTTGCCCTCGGGTTTTGCGACGGGCGGCCATTGCCGTGAGGCTCGTCGCGCGCCTTTTTTGCTTCAAGTCCTACGCGTACGACATGGTGCGCAGCCGTCAGATGTTCGGACCATGCAACGCCAAGACAGCTTTCTGGACCGGATGCTCCTTCTTCTTCAGCAGCATGCCTACGCGCGGGTATTGTGCGAGTTCCATCGCATGCTGGAGGCCCGGTGCCGGGTGGTCGACATCGGCGCGCATGGCAGCCTGGGCGCAAGAGTGCGGCTCGCGCATTGCGAGCGGCAGCTGGCGGCATGCCGCGAGGCGCTCGAAGATCCGGAGAAGGCCGCGGCGGTGCGCGTGGCGCGCGCCCTGTACCTGCGCTTCCTGCTGAGCAGCGCGTCGGCGCGCCTCAAGCCGTGGTGCGATGGCGAGGACCTGGCGCACATGCCGAGCTCGCACATGTTCGAGTGGATCGCGCACGATTTCGAGCGCGTCGAACTGGCTGCGCTCGAAGATGCGATGACGCCGGCGGAAGCGGCGATGTACGCACGGTCGCTCGAAGGCGTGGACGACTGAACGTTGAATGGAACGGTGATGGAGGCCCGTTACCAGGGCTTCCACCACGGGCGGTCGGGCTGCCGCAGCGCGAGCGGACGCGTATCGAGGTCATGTGCCGGCACGGGGCGTGTGCCGCCGATGCGCCGCACTTCGACCTCCAGCGCGTGCGCGATGCCGCGCGCGTTCTCTTCGCCGCGCAGTGCACGGCGACGCCATTCGGCTGCCAGGGCGGCAAGGCCGTTCGAGTCGAGGTTTTGTGTCTCCAGCATGGAGGCCGAGTTTTCCATGCGGCATTGCACGTGCTTGTAGGCGCAATGGTCGAGCGCGCGTGCGAAGAAATTACATGCCGCTACATCCTGGGTGCCATTGCCCCGGCCGGAGCAACTCGATCCGCCGCGCTGACTCAGTACTGCGCAGGCACCGGGCTCGCCGATGGCCCGGCCTGCGTCGCGGGGTCCTGCAGCACGGCCGCCATGTCCGACAGGTATTGCCCGACGACAGGCTCGTGCGTGAGGTTGAGCATGTGGTGAATGCCCGGCGGATCGTTCACGTAGCCCACGGTCCATCCGCGCGCGCCGAGTCCCCGGCCGATCGCGCCCATGTCTCGCTGCGGCGAACCGAACGCGAAGATCGACAGTTCGGGCCGCCCGAGGGTCGGCAGGCCGAGTGCGTCCAGGCCCGCCTGCATGGCGAGCCGGGTGTCCAGCACACGCCGGGCGATGCGCAGGTAGCCGTCCTTGCCCAGGTAGTTCATCACGGCCCAGGCGGCGGCAATGGCGCCGCCGGCGCGCGTGCCCACCAGCGTATACGTGAAGTACTGGCCGCGCGGCCATTGGTCGAAGGCGTAGCCCATCAGCGCAAACGAGGCCGGGTCGGCGAAGAAGAGCGTCGATGCGCCCTTGGCGGTGTAGCCGTACTTGTGCAGGTCGGCCGAGATCGACGTCACGCCGGGCACGGCGAAGTCGAAGTCGGGAATGTCCGCACCGAGTTCGCGCGCGAACGGCGCGAAATAGCCGCCGACGCAGGCGTCCACGTGCATCCAGGTGCCGTGCTCGCGCGCCATGGCGGCCAGCTGAGGAATCGGATCGACCACGCCATGCGGAAATGCCGGCGCCGAGCCCACGAGCATCGCGGTGTCGGACGTGAGCGCGGCGCGCATCGCATCGAGGTCGGCGCGGAAGTCCTCGCCGAGCGGCGTGCGCACCGGCTCGAGGCCGAGAAAGTGCGCGGCCTTGTCGAACGCGGGATGCGCGCTGCGCGGCATCACGATGCGCGGCCTGCCGGCGCCGGGGCGCAGTGCCAGCGCGCGGTCGCGCGCACATTTCACGGCCAGGAAGATGCTCTCCGTGCCGCCGGTGGTCATGGCGCCGCGGGCCTCGGGACCGCCATGCAGCAGGTCCAGTCCCATGGCCACGACGTCCTTCTCGAACTTGTCGAGGCTGCCGAAGGCGCGCGGGCCCAGGCCGTTCTCCGAGAAGTACATCAGGTAAGCCTGCTTGGCGACGTCGAGCACGTCTTCGCCGGCGTAATGGATGAACATCGGCACGCGGCCGCCGCGCCAGTCCGCGTCGCCGCGGCCGGCGTCTTTCATCTCGCGCCGGAGTTCGTCCCAGGCAATGCCGTGGTCGGGGAGTCGTGCGGACATGGTGGGTTTCATCCTTCCCGGCCGCCCCAGTGGACGACCTTGTTTTCGAGCGCGCGTGCCAGCAGATCGAGCGCATAGCCGAGCACGGCCATGATCAGCGCGCCGACGATGACGACGTTGGTGAGCAGGAAGTCCGACGCCGACATCGCCATGTAGGCGATGCCCGCGTTGGTGGCGATCATCTCGGCGCCCACCAGCATGGTGACGCCGATGCCGATGCTCACGCGGATGCTGGTGAAGATGCCGGGCAGGCTGGCCGGAAAGATCACGCGCCGGAAGATCATCGTGCGCGATGCGCCGAGTGCCATCGCGGCCTGCACCTTGCGCCGGCCGACGCCGCGCACCGCCTGCATCGCGCTGATCGAGAGGATCGGGAACAGCGCGAGCACGATGATCACGATCTTCGCCACTTCGCCGATGCCGAACCAGATGATCAGCAGCGGCAGCAGCGCGAGCTTGGGCATCGGGCGCGAGATTTCGATCGGCGGGTCGAGCACGGCCTTGACCGTCTCGTTCATGCCCATCCACAGGCCCAGCGGCACCGCGACCAGCACGGTGAGCGCGAAGGCCAGGCCGAAGCGCATCAGGCTGATGCCGACGTGGTGCCCCAGCGTCTTGCCCTGGTAGCCGTTCTGCATCAACTGCAGGAAGGTCGCCCACACCGACATCGGCGACGGCAGGAAGAGCGGCGCCACCAGGGGGTTGTTTCCGGCCAGCGGTGCGGTGATGAGGAACCACAGAAGAAGCAGCACGCCGAAGGAGGCCAGGTTGATCCAGCGCGAACGGCCCTTGCGCGGTGCGGTGTTCGGCGCGGTATGCAAGGCGTTGCTCATCGTTCGTTCACCTGGCTTTCCTGCTGCTGTGCCGCCAGCGCCTCCTCGCGCAGCAGGCCGAAGATCTGCGCCTTCATGCGGGCGAATTCGGGGCTGGCGACCACGGCGGGGTCGGCGCTCTGCGCGAAGCCGGGTCGAAAGCCGGCCTTGATGCGCCCGGGACGCGCCGACATCACGACCACGTGGGTCGCGAGGAAAAGAGCCTCGTCGATGCTGTGCGTGATCCACAGCACCGTCTTGCGCGTGTCCTGCCAGATACGACGGATCTCCTCCTGCAGCAGCTCGCGCGTCTGCGCGTCGAGCGCGGCGAAGGGTTCGTCCATCAGCAGGATCTCGGGGTCGTTGGCCAGCGCCCGTGCGATGCCCACGCGCTGCTGCATGCCGCCCGAGAGTTCGTAGGGGTAGCGCCGGGCGAAGGCGGTGAGCCCGACCATCTCGAGATAGCGCGCCGCGATGCGCGACGCCTCGGCCGCGGGCTTGCCGGTGGCCAGCGGACCGAAGGCCACGTTGTCGTGGACGTTCATCCAGGTGAAGAGCGCGCCTTGCTGGAACACCACGCCGCGCCGCGGATCGGGGCCGCGAACGGGCTGCTCGTCCATCAGCACCCGGCCGGTGGTCGGCTGCTCGAAACCCGCGAGGATGTTCAGCAACGTGCTCTTGCCGCAGCCCGAGGGGCCGAGCAGGCAGGTGAATTCGCCTTGCGCGATATCGAGCGACAGGGGTTCGAGCGCCTGCACAGCGTCGGCCCCTTGGCCGAAACGCTTGCTGACCTGCTCGAAGCGCACCTTGGGCGGGCGGCCGGTGCCGTCTGCTGTCGCCATGCGCGTCAGCCGGCCATCTTGGCGACGAAGCTCGAGTCGACAAGGCCGCCGATGTCCTTGGGCATCGCGGAGATCTGGCCCGACTCGAAGAGGAACTGCGCCTGCGTCTGCAGCGTCTTGAGCACGCCGGTGTCCTTCTCGCCCGGCTTGCCCATCCAGCGGCTGCTGAGCTGCTCGTTCGCGGGCACCGGATAGAAGGTGTTGAGCGAGCGCATCACGGTGGCTTCGTCGACGTTGAGGAACTTCGTCATCGTGTCGACCGCGTCCTTCGGGTCCTGCTTGAAGCTGCGCGCGATCTGTTCGTAGTCCTTCAGGAAGGCCAGCACCAGGTCGGGCGACTTCTGCTTGAATTCGTCGCGCACCAGCAGGCCGTCGAAGATCAGCAGGTTCTTCTGGTTCAGGTCGCCGGTCTTGAAGATGATCTTGCCGCCGTCCTCGGTCAGGCGCGGCAGCACCGGCACCCAGATGTAGCTGGCGTCGATCTCGCGGCGCTGCCAGGCCGAGGCGATCTGGTCCGCGCGCATGTTGATGAGCTGCACGTCGGACAGCCCGAGCCCGGCGAACTTGAGCGCCGCCACGGCCGCGAAATGCACCGAGGTGTTGAACGGCAGGCCGATCTTCTTGCCCTTGAGCCCCTGCACCGTGGTGATGCCGGAGTTGCCCTGCACCACGAGGCATTCGCTGTCGACGATGTTCTTGTAGACGTAGACCATCGAGGCCTTCAGCCCGTTCGCGTAGCCGACCATCATCGGGCTGGAGCCGATGTTGCACATGTCCAGGCTCCCGCCCGCCATGGCCGAGATCACCTCGGAGCCCGCGCGCACCGTCACGAAGTCGCTGCTCACGCCCTGGCCGAAGGTCTTGGCCGACATGTTCTTGGCGCGGATGTAGTTCTGCGCGTCGATGGCGCCGAAGGTGCCGAGCTTCACGGAGCGCGATTGCGCGAAGGCGGGCGCGGTGGCGCCGAGCAAGGCACCGCCCGCCGACGAGGCAAGGAGCATGTGGGTGGCGGCGAGATGGAATTCGCGACGCGAGAGATTCAGCTTCATACGGACGGCCTTTCCTGGAACGGGAGTGAAGCCGCCTTGCGGCGGGCCTGGCCGGCAGTCTAGAAGCGATTGAATATATTCAGAATGCTCCAAAACCCGCCCATGCGGGTGAGCCTCAGGGTTTGAGCAGGCGGATCAGGAAGCGCGAGCCGTGCGTGAGGTCGTCGCGCATCGCCTGTCCGAGGGCATCTCCGTCGCGGCGGCGCAGCGCGTCCATCGCCACCAGGTGGTTCTCGTGCCCTGTGAGGCTGCCGCAGTATTGCGGGAACAGCAGGTTCAGCGTGGGCCCGACGCGCAGCCAGAGGCCTTCGATGATGCGGACCAGCATGGGCTGGTTGGAGGCTCGATATATTGAAAGATGGAAATCGGTGTTTCTCACCAGCGTCTGGTGCGCGTCGCCAGCCTGGATGGCGGCAAGGTGCGCCTGCATCACGGTGTCCAGCCGTTCGATTTCATCATTGGCGATCCGCGGCGCGGCTTCCTTGGCCGCGAGGCATTCGAGTTCCATCCGGATCTTGAGGATCTCGCGGTAGGTCTCGATGTCGAGCCGCGGCACGCGGATGGTGCGGCCGTTCAACACCTCGAGCCCCTGCTCGACCACCAGCCGCTGCACCGCCTCGCGCACCGGCGTGAGACTGACGCCGAACTCGTCGGCCACGTCGCGAACGGTCAGCACCTGTTCCGGCAGCAGGGCACCGGTCATGAGCGCGTGGCGCAGCTTCTGGTAGGCCTGGGCCGTCAACGTGTCCGTGCGCACGCCCGGGCCGTCGTCGCTCGTGTCCGCGACGGTCCGCGGACGGCGGGAGAGGGTGGTCGGCTGGGGCATGGCGGGCAACGGCAATAGGAGTGATCGGGCGCTTGAATATACTCTGCCGCTTTCCGGGCGCAGCGTTCGGCGAGCCGGCGGGTGCCGATGCTTTCGACACATGGACGCTCTCCGCGCGCCGCCTGCTCAATCCCGGCAGCCTGGGCCAACCGTCGTACGAGATCGAACTCGTCACGAAAGAGGGGCCCCTGCCGAACTGGCATTCGGGCGCGCTGGTCGAACTTCGGCCGGGCCCGGCGGTAGCGGCGCGCCGCTACTCGATCGCCTCGGTGCAGACCGAGGGCCATCTCAGGCTGCTGGTGCGGCAGGCGCGTCATGCCGCGGGCCTGGGCCTTGTGTCCGGCTGGCTCACCGCGCATGCATCCGAAGGGGCGGAGGTGGAACTCCGCCTGCTTGCGAATCCCACCTTCGAACTGGTGGAAGACGCACGCCCGTGCATCTTCATCGGCAACGGCTCCGGTTATGCAGGCCTGCGCGGCCACCTGCGCGCGCGCGTGGAACGCGGCCACTACCGCAACTGGCTGCTCTTCGGTGAACGGCAACGCGCGCACGATGCCTTCTTCGCGGAAGAGGTCGGTCACTGGCAGGCACAAGGCCGTCTCGAGCGCGTGGACATCGCGTTCTCGCGCGACCAGCCCGAGCGGATCCATGTGCAGGACCTGCTGCGCGCCGCCGCCGTCGACGTGCGCCGCTGGATCGGCGAAGGCGCGGTGGTCTTCGTCTGCGGCAGCCTCGAGGGCATGGCCGCCGGCGTCGATGCCGTGCTCGAGGACATGCTGGGTCGCGCTGCGCTGGACGACCTGATCGCCGAAGGCCGCTACCGCCGCGACGTCTATTGAGAAGGCCGGAAGACGGCATCGATGCGCGGCATTTGGTTCAGGTGCCGGCCACGCCCCATTCGCGCACCAGTTCTTCGCGGCCGCGTGCCGTGATGCCCGACACGACGGCGAGTTGGTAGTCGCCGAAGCGCGCACACAGGTCCAGGGGCGGATAGATGTCCGCCTCGACCAACCCGACCGCCTTCAGGACCGCGATGGACTTGATCGCGTCCGGCTGCTTGACGCGAAGGGGAAAAGGCGAGTGTTCGATCTCGAGCAGGTATTCGATGGGCATCTCGTTCGCATGCACGCCTCGCTGGATCTTTGTTGAAAAAACACTGAGGTCTTCACGGTTGGCCGGGTGTGCGATGCCACCGCACCCCAACGTGGGGAAATGGCCCGGTTCGGACATCGGAAAGGACTTCGCCTGGCTGAATTGTCTAATTTAGCCATTTTTGCCATAATGGCGCCAAAGGAGCCTTACCATGTCCGCGATCCTGCGCAACCTCGATGAACTGCCGCGTCAAAACGCATCCCACGTCAAGAACCGCTGGGGCGATGTGGTGCGCCAGGTGCAGGAATCCGGCAGCGTGGCCGTGACCAACCATTCGACGGTCGAGATGGTGCTGCTGACCGCCGCAGCCTACAACCAGCTGGTGGAAGATGCACAGGCGCAGAAGGCGCGCGAGCAATCGGTGCTCGACGAACTCGGCCGTCGCTTCGATGCGCGTCTGGACGTGCTGCAGCAGCCCGGTGCGGCGCAAAAGGTCGGCGGTCTTTTCGCGGCCAAGGGCAAGCTGGGGCACCGCCCCAAGGCGGGTGAAACCTTCTGATGGCGGCGGCTGAACGCCCGTTCATCCTGGTGCTGGCCGGCGTCAACGGCGCCGGCAAGAGCTCAGTGGGTGGCGCACTGGTCACCGAGCTCGGCCTGAGCTGGTTCAACCCCGACAGCTTTGCGCGCGAACTCGTCGCGCAACTCGGTCTCACTGCCGAAGAGGCGAATGCGTGGGCCTGGAACTTCGGCCGCGAGCGGCTCGAGGCGGCGATCGCCCAGGGGCACAACTACGCGTTCGAGACCACGCTGGGCGCCAACACCATTCCGACGCTGCTGGCCGGTGCGGCAGCCACACACGATGTGGTGATGATCTTCTGCGGTCTCTCGTCGCCCGAGCAGCACATGGCGCGCGTGCGTGCACGGGTCGCGCGTGGCGGCCACGACATTCCGGAGGCCAAGATCCGCGAGCGATGGACGGCCTCGCGCGCCAACCTGATCAACCTGCTGCCGAAGCTGGCGCGCCTTCAGGTCTTCGACAACAGTGCCGAAGCCCCGCAAGGCGGCGACATCGAAGACCCGGTGCTGGTGCTCGAGATGGCTGCGGGGCACCTTGTGTTTCCCCAGCCGGACGATGCACAAGCGTTGGCGGCCACGCCCGCCTGGGCGCGCCCCATCGTCCAGGCGGCCATCGAACTGCAGGCCTGACGCTCTCGCTTCAGGCGCGCTGTGTTCGAAGCCTCGGGCCGGTGCTTGCCATCTGGCGAAGCTGCTCCAGCTGGCTTTTTTCCTGCGCATCGCGCAGGCTCTTCGCGGCACGGGCCGCGGCGTAACTCGCAAAAAGGGCTTCGATCGCGCGGTGCCATGCCTGCATCGCAGCGCCCGATGCCGGCGGCTGCGCCGGTGTCAGGAGCGAGGTTTCAGGCGCGTCCGGCACCGCGAAGCCGTTCTTGCGCAGGATGCAGGCTTTCTGGTCGGATGTAAGCATGAAGACAGCATTGCGATCTTCGTGCCAGCTTGCATTGCTTGGCCGCAACCAGCGCCATCGGCGCCGTCGGATCAGCTGCAGGAAAGCTTCAATGCCTCGATGCGTCCGCCGAAGCCCAGCTTGCGCACCAGGCCGCCTTCGCGGCTGTTGGCCGGAAAGCTGACGGTACGGTCCTTGAACATGGCGTGTTCGTACACCTGCAGCGTGGCGCGCGGTCCGACGCTCACGCTGTCGATGTCGCGCTTGAGCTGGCGTGCGGTGCCCTTGTCCATGCTCTGCACCTGCGCAGGGCCGACCAGGGTGGCGACGTCGCCCTGGAAGTCGCGCTTCGAATAGAACTGGGCCCAGCATCCCGAGGCCAGGGCCGGGTCCTGGATGCGCACCGGAACGAGCAGGATCGTCGGGTCGGGCTGGTTGTCGATCCCCGATGCGGTGCTCGAAGGGGTGGAGTTGCTCGCACACGCACCGAGTGCGACGGTGCCGGCGATCAGGAGGGTGCGGGAGAGCAGGGCAGAAAATTTCATGGATCCGTGCCGCGGGGCAAGCTGTGGTTTCGAAGTCCATGACCCTATCGGTCGGCACATGGGCGCCTGCGTAGGAAGAGCGCCCAAAGGGCGTTCAGACCACGTCGGCGGGGCCGAGGACCACCCTGCTGTACTTGCCCATCGCTTCAGGGTCGACCCCGAGCCAGCGTGCGACCTCGTCGACCGGCGTGCCGCGGCGCAATTGCCGCAGCGCGAAGGTGTGCCGCAGCTTGAAGGAGCCGCCTTCCACGGCATCGAGCCCCGCTTCCTCTAGCACGGACTTGGCAGCCTTGTAGTGCGCTTCCTTGCTCCACGGCTTTCCGCTGAGCGTCGAGGTGAAGAGATGATCGCCGGCGATGCGGGCTTCCGCGCGGATCTGCAGCCAGTGCTGCAGCAGCTCGCCGGCCCATGGCGCGATCGGGGTCTCGCGTGGCGGCAGGTTGCCGTTGCCGGGCACCGCCACCTTCCATGGCCGGTCGCGGACACGGCCGCCGGACGATACCGGGGCAAGCAGGCTCAAGGCGCGCACGTCGCCCGGCGCGAGCCCGCCGCCGAGCTGCAATGCCACCGCCGTACGGTTGCGTAATTGCTGCCAGGTGAACGCGCGGTGGGCGTCGCGGCGTGATGCCGACATCCCCGGCCTTGGGCGCACTTCAGACAGGAAGGTGATCAGGCGACGTGCCTCGCTCACGGAAAGGAATTCGGGCAACGGATCGGCCTGCGCCGATTCCGCGTAACGGATGTCTGGATGCGCCTGCAGCCATTCGGCCGCCGCGGTGTTCGGCGGCATGCCTGCTTGGGCCGCATGGTGCCGAAGGACGCGGTCGATGAGACGCAGCAGCCGCAGCGCATGGCGCGGCGAGAGCGACTGGTCCGCCGACTTCATGCCGTAGCGCGCGGCCTGGAAGGCCTCGAGATCGCGCGTGTCGAGCGTTTCGAGATCGACCACCGGCACCTGGCCGAGGCACCACGCCGTGAAGCTGCCCCACATGTCGCGGTAGACCGCCATCGACCCCGCCTGCCGCAAGGCGCCCGAGGCCTGCTGGTCCGCAAGCCAGCGGTCGAAGGCCATGCGATGGGTGGCGTCGGAGTGGGAAGCGAAGAGGGGCAGGGTGTCCATGGCAAATACACTAACGGCCAACGAACTATATCTGCCAGACCGTATTTGTCGATGACAAGAATAACGCTTGGCCGTTAGTGCATTTAGTACTGCTGATCGATGAGAGCGCGGATCGGCTCGCCGTTCCGTGTCGACAAGAAGTGCTCGGTGCATCGACCTGGCAGATATGCGACGCGCCATGGACTGAATCACTTCGTTTCGGTCACGTATCAATGCGGGTACTTTCATGCGAAGTCGGTCCGGCCGACCCAAGCCGAATGGGCGGACGTCGAGATCGTCAGGAGTTTCGCGTTGGCCTGCAGAGCAGCACGCACCGGTTTCCAGTCATCCGTTCTTCACGGTTCTTCGACCTCGATGGTCGTGGCGGGAAAGCCGGCAGGCCCCGATCAGGTTCAAGCCGCTGCATGCGATGCAGCGGATGAAACACGCGCGGTTTCGAAGCCGGATGCCGCCCGGGCTGAGCCTTAAGCTTGCAGCTTGGCCTTCACCAACGCCGTGCGCAACGCATCGGTCCACGCCGCATGCAGGCGGTCGTTGACGTCGCCCGCGCGCCGCACGGCGCAGATATCGAAGTGCGGGGCCTCCTTGCCCAGCCCGATCACGCGCACCGGATATTGCTCCAGCAACGCGCGGTTCAGCACCTGCAGCACCGAGAAGCCCAGCCCCGCATGCACCATCGCGAGGATGGTGGAGGCACTGTCCAGTTCCATCAGGCTTCGTTTCTGCGCAACCATGCCTCTCACGAACTTCGTTGCCATCGCACCTGTGGTGGTGGCGCGGTCGTACCGGATCCATTCGAGCGTGCGCATGAGGTGAGGCAGCCGCGCACGCTCGCGTGCGCTCGTCGTGCGCGAGGCGCCCATGTCGACATCGGGCGGCGCAACGAAGACCAGTTCGCACCGCACCAGCGGCGTCCACGCGAGGCCGCTGTGCGCGCCGCTTGCGGGCCGCGCGACCACGGCCGCGTCGAGCTGGCCGGCGCGCACCGCCTCGATGAGCTCCTTGCTGGTTCCCCGCCGAAGCGAGATCTGCAGGCCGGGTGCGAAGTCGCGCGTGTGTGCGATCGCATGCGGCAAGAGAAGCGGCTGCAACATCTCGATCATGCCGATCTGCAGGTGCCCGGCCAGGCGCATCGACGTGCGATGCCGCAGAGCCTGCAGCGCGTCGAGCGCGCTGCGCATGGTGGCCACCAGTTCGAGCGCACCAGGCGTGGCGCGCACCTGCAGGCCCGAACGGTCGAACAGCGGGCGTCCCACATATTGCTCGAGCTGCTTCATCTGCATGCTCACTGCGCTGGGCGTGAGATGCATCGCATGGGCGGCAGCCGCGAACGTGCCTTCTCGCACGACGGCATCCAATGTCTGGAAAGCTTCGATCTTCATCAATTCCTTTGATGTCCGGGGACAAATATAGTCACTTTTCCTTGTGCGGCCGGACTCCTAGACTGGGCTTTCCGCCAGACCGCTTCCTTGCCGAATCGCAAGCCGGCTGATCTGGGCCCACCGCTCCAGGAGAATTGATGACCGCAGACGAAGGATGGCGTGCCCACGAGGCCGCCGCAGACACGAGCTGGATCCACCGGCTCTCGCCCGAAGCCATCGCAGGTTTCGACCTTGCCTTGGACCACGCAAAGAAAGCAGGCAAGGACCTGGTGCAGATGAGCCAGGACGACTTTCCGTTGCCGAAGGCCTCTGCCGAGGCCCTGCAGGCCGCGCTTCGTGCCACGCAAGGACATTGGGGCATGTGCCAGCTCAAGGGCTTTCCGGTCGACCGGTGGACCGAGAGCGACTGCCGCCTGGTCTACTGGGGCATCGGCCTGCACCTGGGTGTGGCCCGTACGCAGAACAGGGCGAGCGACATCCTCAATGACGTCCGGGACGCGGGTGGCACCTACAAGGTCACCAATGGACGCGGCTACAACACCAACGCGCAGCTCGATTTCCATTGCGATTCCTGCGACGTGGTCGCACTGCTGTGCCGACGCACGGCCAAGGAAGGCGGAGCCAGCAAGATCGTGAGTTCAAAGGCTCTGGTGGCCGAGTTCGCGCGTCGCCGTCCCGACCTGGTCGAGACACTGCGCGGCGACTTCCACTACAGCTACCAGGGCGCGCAGGACCCTGCACAGCCGCCTTACTACAGCATTCCGCTGCTGGGCAGTGCCGACGCGCCATTCGCGTTCCGCATCAACCGCAAGAACGTATCGGCTGCCCAACGCGACTTCGCGGACGTGCCCCGGCTGAGCGCGCGGCAGCAGGAGGCGCTCGACCTGATCGACGAACTGCTCGAGGACCCGGCGCTGCTCTTTTCCATGTGGTTCGAGAAGGGCGACCTGCAGCTGCTCAACAACTACACGGTCGTGCATTCGCGCACCAGCTTCGTCGACCATGAACAGCCCGACCAGAAGCGCCACCTCGTGCGACTGTGGCTTGCCGTGCCTTGTTCTCAGGAGCTTCCGCTGGACTGGGGCCGGTACTACGGCGATCACCGTGCCGGCTCGGTGCGCGGCGGCCTGCGCGGCAGCGCGCGCACCAAGGCATTCGACGACTTCGAGATCCGGCAGGCCGAACGCATGAAGATGCCGCGCAAGCCTTTCGCCGCACGCCAAGCCACAGCCGCAGAACACGAAGTGGCCTGAAGCGCCACGCCTCACAACAAGACTGGAGACATCGATGAAAAGACGACATTTCCTCGGCATGGCCGCACCGCTGGGCCTGGGCGCAGCCCTTCTCGACGCGCCCGCCTGGGCTCAGGGCGGCTCTTCGCATGCGGTCCGGATGCAGGTCGGCGCCACGCCCGGCGGCGGCACCGACATCGTTGCGCGTGCACTTGCACAGGCGATGGAGGCCGAGTTGCGGCGCAGCGTCGTCGTCGAGAACAAGCCCGGCGCGGGCGGCAACATCGCGGCGTCCACGGTTGCGCAAGCGGCGGGAGATCCGAATCTCCTGCTGCTGGCATACACCAGCCATGCCATCAATCCGGGCATCGGCATCAAGCAGAACTTCGAGCCGCTGGACGACTTCACGCCGCTGAGCCTGGTCGCCACTTCGCCCTTGCTCCTCGTCTGCCACCCCGACTTGCCCGTGAAGAACACGGCCGAGCTCATCGCCTATGCGCGACGCAACCCCGGCAAGCTCAGCATGGCCGGAGCGGGCCTCGGGAGTGCGAGCCAACTGGCGGGAGAGATGTTCAAGGCGCAGGCCAGGCTCGACATCGCGAGCGTGCCCTACAAGGGCGCCGCGCCGGCAGTGCAGGACATGCTGGGCGGCCAGGTGCAGTTGATGCTTTCCAACGTGGCAACCGTGCGCCCTTTCCTCGAGGCGAAGAAGCTCAAGGCGCTGGGCGTCAGCACCCGGGAGCCGCTCGCGGCGTACCCGGAGTCGCGCCCGATCGCCGAGTCGCTGCCCGGGTTCGACTACCGCACCTGGTACGGCGTGCTGGCACCGGCGAAGTTGAAGCCCGCCGACGCCGAGCTGCTGGAGCGAGTGGCCATGAAGGCCGCGCGCTCGGACATCGTCAGGCAGCGGCTGAGCCACGAAGGGCTGGAGCCGGTGGGCAACACCAGCGCGGAGTTCAGGGAGTTCATCGTCGCCGAGATGAAGCGATGGGACGTCGTGGCCAAGACCACCGGCGTGCGCGTGGGCTGATGATGGGTTCCATCGGTTCGCTCACCCTGAAGGCACGCCTGCGCGAGCCAGGCGCAGTTCTCGCGCCCGGCGTCTACGACCCGTTTTCCGCATTGGTCGCAGCCCGGTCGGGCTTCGAGGCACTCTATCTGTCGGGTGCAGCGGTGGCCTACACCTCGCATGGCCGCTCGGACGTCGGCCTGACCACGGCCACCGAAACCGCCGACGTTCTCGGCCGCATCACCGACCGCGTGACGACGCCCGTCATCGTCGACGGCGACACCGGCTACGGCAATGCACTCAACACGCAGCGAACGGTGCGCCTGTTCGAGCGCGCCGGCGCAGCAGCCATCCAGCTCGAGGACCAGGCCTTTCCCAAGCGCTGCGGCCACCTCGACGACAAGACGCTGATCGCGCAAACCGAGATGTGCGGCAAGCTCAAGGCCGCACTGGATGCGCGAAGCAGCGACCGCACGTTGATCGTCGCCCGCACCGATGCAGTGGCCGTCGAAGGGCTCGAATCCGCGCTCGCGCGCGCAGAAGCCTACCTTGCATGCGGCGTGGACGTGCTGTTCATCGAGGCGCTTCGCAGTCCGGCGGACATGGCACGCGCCTGCCAGCAGTTCGATGGTCGCGTGCCCTTGCTCGCCAACATGGTCGAAGGCGGCAAGACCCCGCTTCAATCAGCAGGAGAGTTGGGCCAGACGGGTTTCAAGGTCGTGATCTTCCCGGGCGGCGTGGTGCGCTTTCTCGGCCGGCAGATGAAGCGATACTTCGATTCGCTTCACGCGACGGGCAGCACCAATGCGATGCGCCCCGAGATGCTCGACTTCGATGAACTCAACGATGTCATCGGCACACCGCAGCTGTTGAGCCTCGGCAAGCGGTACGGAAGCATGTAGCAGCGATCGACGGATCGCCGTTTGCCCGGAGTGTTCTCCGCATCAGGTGGCAGGCAACTCGTGGAGCCTGTCGATCCCGGTGCAGAGAGTCGAACTGTCCCACGGCCGCGAGGCATTCCGCTGACGAGCGTATTCAACCTCGTAGCTGGCAACCTGCAGCCGGGTCGGCTTGCGACAACCGGGCTACTTGTAGGCGCACACACGAGCCGTGTCGTTCTTCCAGCAGGCGCCATCTCGCTTCAGGATGCCCAAGTCTGCGTGGGCATGGGTGGCATCAGGCGTCTCGTTCCAGTAGCCGTGCGCGCCGTCGTCGTCCATGCGGACATAGGCGAAATACTTCGACCGATGCGAGTCTCCGGCACCTATCGAAAACGATCCCTGCTTGTCGTTGAGCTTGATCTCACACGGACCGTCGAGAAACGTCTTCGTGTTCACCTGCAACACGCACCGACCGGTCTTGGCCTGGACCAGCACGGGTGCCAGGCCGATTCCAATTGCGCACAGAAAAGACAGCACAGCTTTCATTTGAGACTCATCCCCCGGGGTTTGCATTGAAGGGCATCACTGTACGTCGGCCCCCGGCTGGGATGCACGCCCAGGGCCTCTCTTCGGCGCGCATCTGAGCATCTTCATTTGATCGAATGAGCGCGCGTGCAAACTAATTTCCGACTCATTCTTGCGCTTTAGGCTCGAGGGCTTCGGCCTGCTTGCAAGCAGCCAACATCAGAGAGAGAAAAATGAAGAACCTTGCCTTCGCCGTCGTCCTTGCCGCATCGGGTCTGGTGATGCTCACTCCTCTTGTGGCATCGGCGGCACCTCACCGCAAGCCACACCAGGTGTGTCACGTGGATCACCATCACAAGGTATGCCACTGGGTACGTTGATCGGGCGTCTGGCTCTCCCGCTCGATGGCGGGTACCCGGAACCGAATCCGACAACAAGGGTTTCGCGGCGCGATCGCTGACAGGAACCGTGCTGCATACGCATTAACGTGCATACAGCAGCAGCCCTTTCCAGGGCGGCTGTGTCAGGCACCTGGCACGCGCCATCGGTGCGTCCATTCCCATCTCACTTGAACACCGGCATCTGCAGCGAGGCCAGAAATGTGCGCGAGGCTGCGTTGAAGGAACCGGACTGAGTTTCATCAGTTCCCTGGTTCTTCTGAGAACAGATTCGATCCAACGCGTCCGCATGCAAGCACGAGAAGTTCCTCCAGACGATTCCGAAGACTGGCTTCATTTCTATTACAGGAATGGCCGCGAGCGTGTCCCGGCACGGATCAGCCGCCACGCGTTGCAAACATGCTTTCGCTCCGCTGCCGGCGAAAGCCTGATCAATATCTACGTCGTCAATTCGCTCGTGATCGACGAGAAGGTGCGCGCCAGGCTCAGGGCAGCAGGTCCGCATTCCGCCACCTCTACGGTGACGGTGGACGCGAGTGACTTCGAAGAACACAAGCGGACCCTGTACGCAGACCTCGTGTCTTCGCCGCTCGTCGAAAAGGCAGCCCAGGAGTTGGCGGGCAGGTTCACAGCCGATGAACTCGAGGCGGTGGCCCTGTGGATGCGCCGTCGGTCCGTCGCTGGCGGGTAGGGTGGGGCGGTCAACACACTTGCCTTGCCACGCACGCACGCAGAGCTCACCGCACTTCGATCGAATCAGCAGAAGCGTTGCAGCAGCACGCCACGGTCAGGAGCCTTTCGCGCTCAGATCCAGGAGGAGGGTGGGGATCAACTCGGACACCGTGGGATGGATCGGCACGGCCCAGCGCAGCGTATCGATGGTCTGGCCCGCGTTCATCATGTCGAGAATGCCGTGGATCGCTTCGTCTCCCCCGGTCCCCAGGATGGCAGCGCCAAGGATCATCCGGGAGTCGGCGTCCGCGACGACCTTCATGAAACCCTGGCTCTCGCCTTTCTCGACCGCGCGCCCGACGCGCGTCATGGGACGCTTCGAATGAAGAAGCCGCCGTCCGCTCTTCGCGGCCTCGGCGTCCGTCATGCCCACCCGGCCGAGCGGAGGATCGATGTACAGGGCATAACCGGGCAGCCGCTGGCTCTGGCGCCTGTCGGCACCGTCGAGCAGATTCGCCGCGACGATCTCGAAGTCGTTGTACGCCGTGTGGGTGAAAGCCCCGCGTCCGTTGCAGTCGCCCAGAGCCCAGACGCCCGGCACGTTCGTCTTCAGGTGGTCGTCGACGGTGATGTAGCCGCGAGCGTCGACGGCGATCCCCGCCTGTGCCAAGCCGAGGTCATCGGTATTCGGCCGCCTGCCCATCGCAAGGAGCACGTGCGAACCGACCACGGCCGGCTCACCCTGCTTGCAGTCGACCGAAACGGACACGCCGTCTTCATGCTTCCTGAAGCTGATGCATTCGGCGCTGGTTCGTATCGCGATGCCCTCGGACTCGAGTATTTCGCGAATGGTGTCGGAAACATCGGGGTCCTCGCGCGAGACAAGGCGCTCCGCGCGCTCCACCACCGTGACCTCCGCGCCGAATCTGCGATACATCTGGGCGAACTCGAGCCCGATGTAGCTTCCTCCGACGATGACCAGATGGCGCGGCAGGAAGTCGAGCGCGACCATGTCGGTATTTGTCAGGAACGGGACTTCGTCGATGCCAGGGAGGTCGGGCACCGAGGCGCGTCCGCCGACATTGATGAAGATCTTCGGTGCCGTGATGGCCTGGCCGTCGACCTCGATGCGGTTCGGGCCGGAAAACCTGGCGTGGCCACGTACCAGCTCGACGTTGTTCATTCCCGCCAGCCAGTCTTCGTTGCCCTGACGTGAATCCAGGATGACCTTGCGGGCACGTGCTGCCACGGCCTGCATGTCCATCGTGACGGGTGCCGCTGCGGTGAAACCGTAGTCGCTCCCGCGTCTCGCGGTGTGGGCTGCGTAGGCGCTCGCAATGAGCGTCTTCGTGGGCTTGCAACCGGTGTTGACGCAGGTGCCGCCCACCAGATGTCGTTCCACAAGCACCACTTTGTGTCCGGCGTCATTCAGGCGTCCGGCAAGCGAAGGCCCGGCCTGGCCAGCGCCGATGATGATTGCATCGACTGCGCGTTCTGTCATGGTGGATCTCCTGGTCTTACGCGGAGCCGTGAGTATCCCTCGTGAAGTTCCCTGGAGCTGGGCCCGCAAATCGGCATGCATTGGGCGGGCTCAAGGGACCCTGATTGTTTCCGCAGCGGAAACTGAGTAACGCTCCGGCAGGCCCAACGCCCCATCCAAAGACTTTGAGAATCTGGAGCGTGCGCATTGCGCGTGCCAAACCTTCCAATCCAACTGAACGATCCATGTCCAATTCTTCGACCCCGCCCGCTACCGACGAACCCAGTGCAGACAAGCTGCTCGCCACCCTGCAGTGGCGCTACGCGACCAAGAAAATGGACGCAACGCGCAAGGTCCCGAAGGAAAAGCTCGAGCGCATCCTCGAGGCTGCGCGCCTGGCGCCGACGTCCAGCGGCCTTCAGCCGTTCGAGATCTTCGTGGTGACCGACACCGCAGTTCGCGAGCGCATCAAGCCGATCGCCTGGAACCAGGGCCAGATCGTCGATTGCTCGCACCTGCTGGTCTTCGCTGCCTGGGACGACTACACCGCCGAGCGCATCAACCACATGTTCGACCTGACCAACACCGTGCGCGGCATGAAGAACGAAGGTTGGGAAAACTATCGCGCGATGCTGCTCGGCAGCTACCCGCAGCGCGGCAGCGAAGTCAACTTCGCGCATGCTGCCCGCCAAGCTTACATCGGCCTGGCCGCGGCATTGATCGCAGCGGCGCACGAAGAAGTGGACAGCACCCCCATGGAGGGCTTCGACCCGGCTGCGCTCGACGACATCCTTGGCCTGCGTGCACGCGGCCTGCGCAGTGTCGCCATCCTGCCCCTGGGCTACCGCGAGGCGGACGAAGACTGGCTGGTCAACCTGACCAAGGTGCGCCGGCCGCGTGACCAGTTCGTGACGGAAGTCTGAGGGAGGGCGCCCCCGATCACCGTGCTGGCGGCATGGGTCCCGTCAACAGGGCCATCTGCGGCCGGCACGGCCGGAGACAGCACCGCAAGGACGCCGCGAAGTCGTTCTTCGACAGGGTGATCATCAGCGCCTGCCGTATCGCCCTGCATTGCAGCGCGCGGGCGCAGCACGGTGGACGTCGACCCGTTCCCCCTGCAGATCCCGCTGGGCGCACTGCGGCCGGTGCCCACGGACAACTCGCTGCCTGCGCACGAGATCCTTCGTGGCGCCGGGCACGCTGTCGCCGAGCGCCACCCCGGTGGAAAAGCCGCAGCCGCGACAGCGCAGGCGAGCAGGGGGTTGAGCGGTGGCAGCCCTCTTTTTAATTGGCGACGCGGTTCACGTAGTACTCGATCTTCGTTCGATCCTTGTAGGGATCGTTGTCGAAGAACTTCGTCTCCCGCGAGATCCTGATGTCATAGCCATCGCGCTTGCCTTCGAGGCTGTCTGCCGTCTCGCTGGTCACAGGCGCGAAGGCGGGCTTGTGGAATGCGGACACCGTCTTGAAATCGTCGGTGCTGAAAGCCTTGATGGACGCGCTCGTCAGGCGGCCTGCACCGTCGGTGTCCGCGTTCACATCCGTCATGAGTGTGTTTGGCGGCACCGAGATCAACGCCGCGAGCGCAGCAGGAAGCGCCTTGGCGCCGCTTTTTTCCTGGATGCGGTAATGCAGGCCGCCCTTGTCATTCGGCTCGCCCTGGGCCGCTGCGGATTCCTCCATGCTGCTCACGACCCATGCGGCCACGAGCAGGATCGGCACGGCGATGGCGCCGACCAGCAGCAGAAAGCGAAGGCGATCCTTCGTGCGAAAGAACTCGATCATTCATCCTCTCCCTCGTGCAATGCGCGGCGTCCGCCTCGGATGTCGGCATGGGCCGCGCCAACGCAGTCTAGCGAGCGAGCAAGGCTCCAGGACGAGGACGGCATTGCTGCTCACTTCGCATCCTTCCCTTTTCCTACAGCTGATCGTCAAAGCACGCATGGCGCGCATGCTGACCTCGGCGAATTTCTCAAGTGGCTCATAGGAGTCGTCCGGCAGCGCGGCGTACGCATTGCCAATTCCAGTCAGTGGAATAGACACGGTGCGCCAAGACATTCCTCCGCCTAAGCTGGCTCTGGGCGCCAAAAGGAAGTTGGCACCTCGGCAACGCGCATCCCCGAAGGAGACACGAAATGAGCAACAACACCGCCACGTCCCGGCGCCGCTTCAATGCCATGGGCGGCGCGCTCGCGCTGATGGCGCTGGCGCCGAGCGTCCGTGCCGACACCTTTCCGTCGAAGCAGGTCCGGATCGTCGTACCGTTCTCACCCGGCGGCCCCACCGATCTCATGGCGCGCGCGATCGGCAAGATCATGTCGACCCACCTCGGTCAGCCCGTGATCATCGACAACAAGCCCGGCGGTGGTGGCGTCATCGGCATGAGCGAGGTCAAGCACCAGCCGGCGGACGGCTACACCATGGTTTTTCCCTCGATCCTGGCCGTCACCAACCCGGCGCTGATGCCCGGCTACCCGTTCGATACCTTGCGCGACTTCGCTCCGCTGACGGTGGTGGGCTTCGTGCCGCATGCAGTCGTGGTCCGCCCCGACTTCCCTGCCGACGACCTGCAGGCACTGGTCGCAAGCGCAAAGGCCAAGTCCGAAGGCCTGTCGTATGGCTCCTCCGGCAACGGCACCTCGGCACATCTTGGCGCAGCACTGTTCGTGAAGCGCGCCGGCATCCGTGCGACTCACGTGCCTTATCGGGGTGCGGGCCCTGCAGTGCAAGACCTGCTGGGCGGGCAGATCCAGTTCATGTTCCTCGACATGAGCAGTGCATTGCCGTTCATCCAGGCGGGCAAGCTGCGCGCGCTCGCGGTCGCGACAGCCAAGCGCTTCGATGGCCTGCCCGAGGTTCGGACTGTGGCCGAGCAGGGCTATCCGGGCTTCGACGTGCACGGCTGGTACGGTCTGCTGCTCAAGGCTGGCACGCCGACAGACGTGACACAGCGCCTCTACGCCGAGGTGAAGCGCGCTCTGGAGACCAAGGAGGTGCGCGATCTCTTCAAGGCGCAGGGCATCGCGCCCGGCGGCATGCCCCCCGAGCAGTTCACTGCGCTGGTGCGCAGCGACCTGGCCATGTGGAAGCGCACCGTCGAAGAACTCCACATCACCCTCCAATAAACAAGAAGCACCTGCCAATGCGCATCGCCATTCCCGACGACTACCAGGACTGCGTCCGCGGTCTCGATTGCTTCTCCAAGCTCGACGCCCATGACACGCATATCTTCAACGACACGGTGAAAGGCACCGACGCGCTGGCCGAGCGTTTCGCCGACGCGGACGCCATCGTGCTGACGCGCGAGCGCACGCGCATCGACACCGCCTTGCTCGAGAAACTTCCCAGGCTCAGGTTGATCAGCCAGACCGGCAAGCTCGCCGGCCACGTGGACGTGGCAGCCTGCACCGCGCGCGGCGTTCTCGTGTGCGAAGGTAGCGGGGCCGGGTCGGCCACGGCGGAGTTGAGCTGGGCTCTTGCACTTGCAAGCCGCCGGCACCTTGTCGACGAAGCGAACCGTATGCAACAAGGCCTCTGGCAGGGCCACCTCGGGCAGCAGCTCGGTGGCCAGCGGTTGGGCGTCTGGAGCTACGGCCGCATCGGCCGGCAGGTGGCCGCCTATGGCCGCGTGTTCGGCATGAAGGTCTGGGTCTGGGGCCGCGAGGCATCGACCGCTGCGGCGCGCGCAGACGGATTCGATGTCGCACCGTCGCGCGAAGCCTTTTTTGCGGAGAGCGATGTCATCAGCCTGCACGTACGGTTGAACGCGGCCACGCAGGGACTGGTCACGCCCGACGATCTGGCGCGCATGAAACATTCGGCCTTGCTGGTCAATACCAGCCGTGCCGAGCTGATCGCCCACGGCGCCTTGGAGCGGGCATTGCGCGCGGGTAGGCCCGGGTTCGCCGCCATCGACGTGTACGAGCAGGAGCCCGTGCTGGCGCGCGACCATCCGCTGCTCGCACTGCCCAACGTACTGTGCACGCCACACATCGGGTACGTCGAGAAAGACAACTACGAGCGCTACTTCGGCATTGCGTTCGACAACATCAACGCTTTTGCCGAAGGCCGGCTTGTCGATGTCGTCAACCCCGAAGCGCTGGACGCCGCGCGTCGCTAGGCGCCGATTCGCGCGCGGACCGCCTGCTCATCCGCGTGTGAGCACCGCCACCCCATCGGCGGCCCGGACGCCTTGCCCCTCGGGCAGCACGAACACCGGGTTGATTTCCGCCTCGACAAGCCGCTCACCGAGCGTATCGATCATTCGCGAGAACGCGACGATGGCCGACACAAGCGCATCGACGTCCGCAATCTTTCGTCCGCGGAAGCCATCAAGCAACGGCCAGGTGCGCAGCTCTCGCACCAGCGACAGCGCCTCGTCGCGGTCAAGCCCGCCCGGCGGCACCATGCGCATCGCCGTGTCCTTGAGCAACTCGGCCGTCACCCCGCCCATGCCCAGCAGCACGGCCGCGCCGAGCGGATCCCGATGGCAGCCGAGGATCAATTCGACGCCACCCTCGACCATCTCCTGCACCAGGAACTGCCGTGGCCGCACGCCGGTACGTTCGCTCACCTCGGCAACCATGCGCTCCAGCCGTTCGCCGATGTCCTCCGCCGACACACCGACCGCCACACCGCCGACGTCACTCTTGTGCGTGATCTCGGACGACAGGATCTTGAGCACGACTTTGGCTTCGCGCAGTTCACGCGCGGCCTCGATGGCCTCTTCGGCATTGCCGACGATGCGCTCCCGCACACAGGGCACGCCGAAGCGGGCGAACAACTGCTTCGCTTCGGCTTCGTTCAGTGCTCCTTCGGGAAGGTCACTCACTGCGGCGGCCGCCTCGCGGATTCGTGCCGCTGGCTCTTTCCATTGGGCCGTCGCGAGCATGGCCGCGAGCGCGCTCGTGCAGCTCTCGGGCGCCATGAAAGCAGGTACCCCGCGCCGGTTGAGCAGGCTCGCGATGCCCGGTGCATGCGGGCTCACGAAGACCACCAGTGGTTTGTCGCTACCCGGCAGGCTGTCGTGGATCGCGCTGGCCATCAGGTCCGGCATGGCCAGTCCTGAAGAGCCGACGATCACCGCCACCGCGTCGTAACTCGGGCTCGCCAGGAGCGATCGGATGGCGCCGCGCAGCAGTGCGGGTTGCAACCCGGCCAGCGTGACGTCGATCGGGTTGCGGTCCAGCACCGCATGGTCCCCTGACTGCAGCGCCCGCAGCGCCGCCGCCGTCGCCTCGTCGGGTGGCGGAGTCTCGAAGTTCGCGGTTCCGAGGCTGTCGGCCACCAGCGTTCCGGCCCCACCGGTGGACGTGAGCACCGCGACGCGGCGCCCTGTGAGGCGCCGGCCGGTGACCAGCGCGGCGGGCAGGTCCAGCAGGTCGGAAAACGTCTGCGCCCGGATGACGCCGACCTCGCGGAAAAGCGCGTCGTACATGCGGTCTGCACCTGCCAGGGCACCGGTGTGCGACACAGCCGCCGCCGCCCCCGATTCGGAGCGGCCGACCTTGAACACCACCACCGGCTTTCCCTTGCGCGCGGCCCTCAGCGCCGCAGCCCTGAACTTGGCGGGATTGCGCACGCCCTCCATGTACAGCGCGATCACCGAGGTCGCATCGTCGTCCACCAGGTGGTCGATGAAATCGGCCATGTCCAGGTCGGCCTCATTGCTCGTGGAGATCAGTTTGGACAGCCCGATGCCGCGCGCCGCTGCGCGCGAAAGCAGTGCGCCGAGGATGCCGCCGCTTTGTGAAACGACGCCGATGCTGCCAGCCTCGAAATCCTCCAGTTCGAGCGCACCTGTCGCCGACAACGTGATGCGGTCCGTGAGATTGACCAGCCCGATGGTGTTGGGTCCCAGGATGCGCATGGCGCCCGCGGCCTCCAGCAGCTGTTGCTGACGACGCGCACCTTCCGCGCCGACCTCGGTGTAGCCGCTGGCCAGCACGATGGCCGCAGGCGTACCGCGTGCGGCGAGGGCGCGCACCGCTTCGTGCGCGCGATCGGCGCCCAACAGCACGATGCCGACATCGGGCGCCTCCGGCAGGGACTGGACATCGGGGTAGCTCTTGAGCCCGCCGATCGTTTCGGCACGAGGGTTCACCGGATAGATGGCCCCCCCGAATCCATGCTTCGTCAGGTACGCGACCGGGCGGCCCGCGGTCTTCGTCGGGTCGGCGGAGGCGCCGATCACGGCCACGCTGCGCGGCTTCATGAGCCGCGCGATCGCGTTGTCGGGCGTCGATGCGCTCATGCCGACTTCTCCTTGCCAGCATTCAGGAACGCCAGCACCGCATCGCGATGCTGCTGCGTGGTGTAGCAGATGCCCTGCGCCTGGCTGCCCTTGGCGAACACCTGTTCGGCCGGCGATTCGAAACTCTGGTTGAGGATCGACTTGCCCAGCGCAATCGCAGCGGCAGACCCTTGGGACAGCTCAACCGCCCAGGCCTGCGCATCAGAAAGAAGGTTTTGTGCACTGGTCACGCGGTCGGCAATGCCGAGCTTCAGCGCTTCTTCGGGCTCGACCTTGCGGCCGGTGAAGATCAGTTCCTTGGCGCGCGAAAGGCCCACGCGCCGCGGCAGAAAGTACATGCCGCCGCCGTCGGGAATGAGCCCGCGCTTGATGTAGCTCCACGCGAAGCTGGCCGCCTCGGAGGCCAGCACGAAGTCGCACGCCATGGCCATGTCGGCCCCCAACCCGTTGGCGCCGCCGTTGACGGCCGCGATCACCGGCTTGGGCATGGTGTGCAGGAGCGACACCGAATGGTGCACGCGCTGCTGACGGCTCCATCCGTTGAAGCCCACCTCGCCCGCAGGGGCGTCCATGCGCCGCTGCATGCCGGCCACATCGCCGCCGGCGCAGAAGCCCTTGCCGGCGCCGGTCAGCACCAGCGCGCGCACCGTGTTGTCGGCGCCTATCTTCTCGAGCGCAACAATGAAGTCGCTGCGCATGCCGTCGGTGATGGCATTGCGCTTCTCGGGGCGGTTCAGTGTCAGGGTCGCGATGCCTGCGTCGACGCGCAGTTCGATCAGCGAAGGTGCCGTGTCTGGCGTGGTGCTCATGGGATTGGTGCTCCTCAGTCTGTGGTGATGTGGTTGTCCTTGACCACCTTGCGCCAGCGCACTTCCTCCGCGCGGACATAGGTGTCGAGCTGTTCGGGCGCGCCGACGTCGACGGCAAGGCCCTCCGCTTCGGTCTGCTTGGCGAACGCGGGCGCCTTGACGGCTTTCCTGACCGCGGCATTGAGTCGGTCGACCACGTCCTTGGGCGTCTTCGCCGCCACATAGAGGCCATACCAGCTCTCGGCCGCGTAGCCCGGCACGCCGGCCTCGGCGAGCGTCGGCACACTGGCATAGGCGGGAGAGCGCCGGGCGTTGGTCACGCCGAGCGCGCGCATCTTGCCGCTGTCGACGAACGGGCGCACCGCCGAGGCGGTGGCGAACATCATGTCGACCTGCCCGCCCAGGAGGTCGGTCATGGCAGGGCCTGCACCTCGGTAGGGAATGTGGGTGAGCTCGACCTTGGCGAGGTTCTTGAAGAGTTCGCCCGCCAGGTGCGCGGAGGTCCCGTTGCCTTGCGACGCGAAGGTCAGCTTGCCTGGTTTTTCCTTGGCAGCGGCAATGAGGTCGGCGACTGTCTTGTAGGGGCTGTCGGCGCGCACCACGAGCACGTTGGGCGAGACACCGATCAGCGCGACGGGAGCGAAGGCTTTGTCGGTGTCGTAGGGCATCTTCGACTGGAGCCCCGGGTTGACCGCGTGCGCGAAAGTGGCCATGACCAGCGTGTAGCCATCGGGCGAGCTCTTGGCGACGAACTCGCTGCCGATGATCGTGCCAGCGCCCGGCTTGTTGTCGACGATGACGGGCTGCCCGAGCGCTTCCGACATGCCGACGCCGAGCGAACGGGTGATCGCATCGGTGCCGCCGCCGGGCGCGAAGGGCACCACGATACGCAACGGTTTGTCCGGAAAGGCTGCCCATGCGGCGAGCGGTGTCACCACGGCGAACGACAAGGAAATGGCGCCAACGAGCGCGCGAAACGGATTGAAGGCCGGCATGCGTGAGTCTCTCTTTGTAGGGGTGGATTGCAGCAGTGAAGCGAGTCTTCAGCTTAGGTCGCATACTCGCTGCGCACACCCCGTCAATTCCATCTGATGGAAGTGATGCATGCTCCTCGCCCTCGAGATTCACGGAAAAGAAATGGCTAGCACGCTCAATCGTTCGCTCGAACGCGGCATCGAAATCCTTCGTGCCTTCCGGCCCGGCTCCGCCTTGCTCGGCAATGGCGAGATCGCCGAGCGCACCGGTCTCTCACCCGCGACCGTGAGTCGCCTGACGCAGACGCTGGTGGTGGCCGGCATGCTGGCGCACGACCGGAATGCCCGTGCCTATCGATTGGCCGCGCCGGTGCTGAGCCTGGCGCATGCCATGCGCACAGGTTCTCTCGTGCTGCAGGCGGCCGCGCCGCTAATGCGTGCGCTCGCCGAGAAGCTGCGCATCAATGTCGGGCTGGCAGTGGCCGACCGAACCGAAATGGTCTACCTCGAATCGATCCGCTACAACCGTCGTGCCTCGCTGCGCAACGTGGTGAGCGGGCAGCGCGTGCCGATCGAGTTGACCTCGTTGGGGCGCGCATGGCTGGCCGTTGCACCAGCCGACGTGCGCGAGGCGCTGTACGCGGATTTCGCTGCAAGAAGAGCCGACTGGCCCCGGCTCCACAGCGACATCCAGAAGGCCATCGCCAACGTCCAACAACGCGGCTGGTGCGCCACGTCGTGGCAGCCGGAAGTGGTGGCGCTTGCCACGCCCTTGAAGCTGGGCGTGGAGTGGGGTTACGTGCTGAATGTGAGCGTCTCTTCCACGGAATCGCCTGGCGATGTAGCGGCGGAACTGCATGCGCCGCTGCTGGCGCTGAGCGCAAAGATCACCCGCGCCGTGGACGCACGGGAGTTGGCCGTGAGCGGGAGGGGAAACGCGAACTAGGATTTGACTTGGTCGTACGCCTTCGGTGGCAAAGGTTCCTTCACAGGAACGCTGCATGAACGTCGAAGACGTGCTTCGCTTTCTCACCGGCAGGGCATGTGACTCGTTGCAAATCGCCTGCCGCGTCGCCTTCCTTTTTTTGCGGCCCGCCGTCCGTCCGGGCATCCAGGCTTGGGGCACGCGGAAGCGAACCAATTCCGGAAAAAAAATCTGTCTGCCTCCTCTTGAAAAGTTTTTTTCGGGCACCTAATTTCTTCACCGTCGGAAACTGGTCACCGCCAAAGGAGGTATCGACATGACCATGAACTTGCTCAAGCAAATTGCCGGCTCTCGCTTGCCCCTGACTTTCTATCGCACCACGGACATCGACCAGGTTCGAGTCCTTCGCGCCGCAGGCCTTGTGGTCGCCATGGTGCCCTCGCCGGCCCACGCCTCTTCGGGATCGCCTTCTGTGGCCCAGGTCTTGGCGATCACGCAAAAAGGCCGGGAGGAACTGGCGAAAGTCAACTACCCCGAATCGCGGTCACCGCGCTGGCGTCTGAGGATGCCTCGCATCAAGACAGTGTCCTGGCCGCGCACGCTGCGCTCGAATGCCGACTCTCGCAAGTCCGCACCCATGCAATAGGCGCCTTTCGACCAGGCAAGCGCGCCTTGCCGTCATTCCAAACTGCCAGTTGTTCAACCGTGTGCCGCCTCGGTCGGCCGAGGCGTGCCTGCATCCAGGAGATTTGCCATGTACCGTGCTTTGTTCCCGCGCGACGTGTTCGCCGAAATCGATCGCCTGCAGCGCGACATGCGCCAGGCTGCGGACCTGTCGCCAAGCATTCGCGGCCTTCCCCGGGACGGCTTTCCCGCGCTCAATGTCGGCAGCACCGACCGGGCCCTCGAGATCTACGCCTTCGCACCTGGAATCGATCCCGCGTCACTCGAAGTGACCCTCGAGCGCGGACTGCTCACCATCGCTGGCGAGCGAAAAGGATTCACGCCGCGCCCGGAAGACAAAGCCACGCTCCATATCAACGAGCGGTTCGAAGGCGCCTTTCGCCGCGTGATGACGCTGCCCGAAGACGCCGATCCTGAGGGTGTGGAAGCCAAGCTGAGCAATGGGCTTCTTCACATCACCGTCCAGCGCCAAGTGGCCGCGCAGCCACGCCGCATCACCGTCCAGTGAACGCCGAAAAACCAGGAAGGAGAAATCATGAACAGCGATATCCAATCGGCTGACCGTCCCAGCCGCCATGACGCCGGAACACCCGAGAATTCCCGCTATGAGGTGTCGGCTCTCACGCCTCCCGTCGATGTGATCGAGGACGTGAGCGGCATCACTTTGTACGCGGACCTGCCTGGCGTCAGCCGTGAAGGACTCAACCTGCACGTGGAGGCCTCGACACTGACCATCGAGGCCGAATCGTCCTTGAAGGTCCCCGATGGGTTGAAGATCAGCCACACCGAAGTTGCACTTGGTCGCTTCCGGCGCGTCTTCACCCTCAGCAAGGAACTCGACACCGAAAAGGTCACCGCTGAACTGGACCAAGGCGTTTTGAAGCTGCGGATACCGAAGGCGTCGCATGCGCAGCCACGTCGCATCGAGGTGAAGACTGGGTAGGAGCTGGTCGGACGGCCTCGTCGAGCCGAGGCCGTCTCGCCAAGAATCCTTCCGGCTGCCGCCGCCGGTTGAGCTGCTCGAAGACGGCAGCTTCGCCTATTGACGAGCAGCGCGCTACAAGTTGTAGTGCATCGATTGCTTCGTAGCGATCAATTTTGCAAGCCATGTCAAAGGAGTCGATTGAGTCCTTGTGCAAACTCGGCACATCTACACACCAGCAGTCCCGCGGTCTCATCCGCGAGGTCATTCGCAACCGCGGGTTGACGCTCCTCGTTCGTCGAAGCGCCGTTCGTCTTTTCCCAGCCCGCGTCGAGCGGTCGACCGCACTTTCACCGTGCTGGCAGTACAGCCTGGGACACGTCGGCGACGACTTGGCCGACTCGACTCGTGAGCCCGCGCAGGAACTCCTCTCGGACCGGCGCTCCTCAGGTTGAGCCTGGCCCCCTGAGTGCGGCGCTTGTCCGCCGCTGCGTCAGGCCATCGGCTGCCCGTTGCGACGCGACTTCATCTCTGTCTCTAGATAGGCCGCGGTGTCGACAGCGCCCATCTGCCTCGCCAGGTCCAGCGCGCAAAGGCCTTCGGTGCTCCTCGCATCGATGTCGACCTGGTGAGAGAGCAGCAGCTTCACCATGTCGAGCCGATTGAACATGGCCGCGAACATCAACGGCGTCTTGCCACCTGGCGGCGCGAAATCGGGTTGGGCGCCGTGCGTCAGCAGCAACTCCACGATCGACAGATAGCCCTTGTAAACAGCGCCGCCCAGCGGTGTCTGCGCCATGTCGTTGTACCGGTCCGGCGCGGCGCCAGCTTCCAACAGGGTCTTCGTCGCCTCTGCGTGACCATGGTAGGCGGCCAGCATCAGCAGCGTGTCACCCTTGTGGTTGCTCATGTCGGGTGGCAAGCCCTTGTGCAGCAGACGCACGAGCATCTGCGCGTCACCGGTGCGCGCGAGCTGGAAGACCTCCTGTGCGAATTCGATGAACGCTGAGTCGGGCGGCGAGGGATTCGGGGTCACGGAGGTCATGAGATATCCAGGTTGGAAACGAATCCGCATCCTGCGGCCCAGTTCATTCGCGGGGTGCGGTCCGTACGCCCGAGGCATTGCCGTCCAATTCTGACGAGAGGAGCGGCTTACTGCGTTTCGTCGGCCACTCGGCGCGGTGACATACAAGGGCCGCGCGGAGCCTGGGCGTCGCGTGCGTCGTGGCGATTTCTGCGCTGGCGCGGTGGCAGCCGACGCCGACGCCGACCTGGCATGGACATGCGAGCGGCGGATTGCAATGGCAATGGCAATGGCCGACTTCGACGCCAGTGTTCACCGTGCGTTCAGGTTCGCGCTGCACATTGCGCGCGCATGAGCACCTTGAAGCGGCAGCGTACCGCCGTTGACAGTCCCAGGAAACGGCCTGGGCCCACGCGACCCGATCCAACGCCGCAGTTCATTCGGCTGCGTCCGACGCTGAAGGGACGTGAGTTGACTGTCCTGGACGCCGTCGCGAGGCTGCCTGTGGAGTACCGCACGCCCACCGCAGCCGCGACCCGGATGACGCTGGACGGGATCGGCATCCCTTTCTCTACGCTTTGCGCCATCCTGCGCCGTCTGGAGCACAAAGGCGCGCTGCGCCTGGGGCGCGCCAGGGACTGACGCTCTCGATCCGATCAATTGGCCGTGCGGGTCGGTTTCGGCGCTTCGTCGGCACATGCTCGGTCGGGAAGAACATGTCGTGCCGCGCAACGGCCAATGCGCCTGTTGCGTCCAGCCAACCTGCACGCGCCAGGCCCAACGCAGCATGGCCCGAGAACAAAGCGTGGCATCGCACATCGCCTTGCTCGATTTGCTCCTGACCCGTCGAGTGCCTGACCTGCAGCCGGTGCTGCGGCACTTCGGAGCCTGAGGTCACGGCCTCGCAAGAGGCGATGCAGCGCTGGTCGATCGGAGCGCGGACGTGTTCAGCGAATCACGAACGCCATATTGGCCAGCACGTAGCCGACGGGCATGAAGACGCCGCCTCCCACGTATTGCAGTTCCAGCGCATCCTGCTGACCGCCTGAAATCGATCCGGCCGTGCCCAAAGTGGTCGAAACGCGTCGCGCGCCGAGCTGGATGGCCGAGCCCGACTTGCCGGCGGCCACCTTCGCGCCGTCGGCGCTGCTCGCGACCGCTGTCCAGGCACCAGCGTCGCTGGTTGCTCGCCAGGTCTGGCCGCTGTCTCTCGACTCGTAGAGGCTGCCGCCGCTGGTGGCCGCGACGACATAGCGGCCGTCAGCGGATGTGGCGATGCCTCTCCAGTCGCGGGAGACCGCCTGCGCTTCCCATGTGGTGCCCGAATCGGTGGACACCCAGACGGCGCCCGTATCCACGGTGGCGTACAGAACATCGCCGTTCGCCGACGCCGCCACCGACCACCAGAACTGGCTGCTCGCGCGCGCGGTCCAGGTCACGCCATGGTCGGTCGAAACGTAGAGCTGGGCGCCATTGGTGCCCGCCACCAGCACCCGACCATCGGCCGAGGAGGCCACGCCGCGCCAGGCGCGGTTCGATCCGCGCGCGGTCCAGCTGGCGCCGCCGTCTGACGAGATCCAGATCTGCCCGAGGTAGGCTGTCGCCACCAGGTGCGAGCCGTCGGCGGAACTGGCCACCGCACTCCATGCACGGGACGACCCATCGTTGGACCACGAGCCGCCGCCATCGGTCGAACGGTAAAGCGCTCCGCCGTTGGTTGCCGCGAGCAGTGCGCGGCCGTCGCTGGAAGAAGCGACGCCACTCCAAGCCTGACCCGTGAGGCGCAGGTCCCAGCTCGCACCGGCGTCGATCGAGGTGTAAAGCTCGCCGCTGGCAGAGACTGCCGCCAGCCCTGTGCCATCGGCAGACGAGGCAAGGCCGGTCCAGGCACCGTTGAGCGCGGCCGAGCGCCAGTCGAAGTCCGAGCCGCCTGGCAGGCCGCGCGTTTCGATGCGCTGCCCCGCGTTCTGCGTGACGGTCCAGCCACCGCTGCTCACGCCAACCACCTTGATCCAGTCGCCCACCGCAGGTGAAGGCGGCAGCGTGAGCGTGACGCCGGTGCTTGAATTGGCCTGATAGCCGGTGTTTGCCTCGGTCTGGACACTCGAGGCGGTGACCTCCACCCAGCGCGTGTCTGCCGGCGCGGCCGTGCACACGTAGGCGGTGGTGGTGACTTCGGCGGCGTCGAGCACGCCGTTTCCGTTCAGGTCCAGCCCGGACTGCACCCGTTGACCGCCGTAAGCGCAGGAGCCTCCCGCTCCTTCCGCGGCGAATGTGAGCAAGCTTTCGCGGCCATCGGATCCCGCGGCGCCAGCAGGACCGGCCGCGCCTGTGCCACCCGGCCTGCCGCCGCAGACGTGGGCCGAGGTGGTCACCTCCGCGTCGTCGAGGACCTCATTGCGGTTCAGGTCCTTCCCAGCCAGCACCTGCGATCCACCCTGTGCACAAGCGGCGCCGGGAGGCTCGGCCCGCATGCGCACCAGCGTGCTGAGGCCATCTGCACTGGCGGTGGCGTTGCAGACGTACTGGGTGGACGTCACTTCGCTGTCCACGAGCACGTGATTGCCGTCGGCGTCCAGGCCAGCCTCGATGCGCGCGCCGCCCCAGGAGCAGTTGCTGCCCACCGCCTCCGGCTTGACGCGCATCAAGACAGTGGATTCGCCCGACGTGCCTGCGGGCGCAGGTGCGGCAGGGGACTGCGTCGTGGGCAAGAAGAACGTTGCGCTGCCGCCGCCGCCACCACCGCCACCACAGGCGCACATCACCAGCGCGGCGGTCAGGCTCGCGACCAGTCGCGCATTGCGAACGAAGCAGTCGGCAAATTGAAACGAAGTCATAAGCAGGGTGCGATGAAGAGAGGAGGGCGCAACTTCAGCGGCGCCGTCGTTACAAAGCGCGACAGTATTGTAAAAAAATGCTGCCGTGCCAAGCCTGCCTTGAAGACGCGGGGGCAATGAGCGCGAAACCTCGCGCCCATGAGTTCGGCGAAGCGACTGCCCTCGACGCCCATGTACCTCACGCGCAGCGATGGCATCTGAACGGCGGGGCGTTCGATCTCGTGGGGGGATCCCGAGCGCTCGCGGCACACGGGGGACGGAACGGAATCGGCCCTGCGGAACGGAGCTTGATTGAGGAAAAGGCCGGCGGCGAGCACGTCGTGCTGGAGCAAAAGCCTGACGTCGCCTGGCACGCGGCCGTGCTATGAAATCAGTTCGTCAAGTCATCGCGTCGAACCGAAGCGATCGCGGCGCTGCACCGACGCCTTATCCACCTCAACCCCACGAGGATGCACATGACAGTCACCATCAATGGATCACCTGCGGCATTGCCGGACGATCCGCGGGTCTCATTGCTCGATCTCCTGCGCGAGCATCTCCATCTTTTCGGCGCCAAGAAGGGCTGCAACCAGGGCGCATGCGGTGCGTGCACCGTGCTGGTCGACGGCGAGCGCGTGCTGTCCTGCCTTGCACTCGCCGTGCAGTACGAGGGCCGATCGATCACCACGGTCGAAGGACTTGCGCCCCAAGGCGACATGCACCCGCTGCAGAAGGCTTTCATCTCGCACGACGGGTTCCAGTGCGGCTATTGCACCCCGGGCCAGATCTGTTCCGCCGTGGGAATGGCGCGTGAGCTTCGTCAAGGCGTTCCGAGCCACGTCACCGCCGACCTGCGCGCCCAGACGATCCCGCCCAGCCATGACGAACTGCGCGAACGCATGAGCGGCAACGTGTGTCGCTGCGGGGCCTACAACGGCATCGTCGCGGCCATCGCCGAGACCTTCGAGGGCGCACCGACATGAACCCCTTCACCTACGCTCGCGCGGAGAACGCGCATGACGCATTCGCGCTCGGCAGCCAGCCCGGCGCCAAGTACCTGGGCGGCGGCACCAACCTGGTCGACCTGATGCGCGAAACCATCGAGCGACCCGTCACGCTGGTCGACGTGACCGGCCTGTCCTGCGAGATCGAGGAGCGGGCAGGGGGCGGCCTGCTGGTCGGCGCCGCGGTGCGCAACACCGCGCTGGCGTCCCACCTGGCCGTGCGAACGCGCTATCCGATGCTCGCGCGCGCGGTGAGCTCCGGTGCGTCGGCGCAGATCCGCAACATGGCGACGGTCGCCGGCAACACTCTGCAACGCACCCGCTGCGCGTACTTCTACGACGACGAGGGTTCGCGTTGCAACAAGCGCAACCCCGGCCAAGGCTGCGATGCGGTCGACGGCTTCAATCGCTATCACGCGATCCTGGGCGCCTCGCCGGGCTGCGTGGCCACGCACCCGTCGGACATGTGCGTGGCGCTGGCGGCGCTCGACGCCGTGGTGCACCTGCAGAACGCGCGCGGCGAACGCACGCTTCCATTCATCGACCTGCATCGCCTTCCCGAGGACCGTCCCGAGATCGAGACCCTGCTCGAGCCGGGCGAGCTCATCACCGCCATCGAGTTGCCACCGCTCGCTTTCGGCGCGCGTTCCACCTACCGCAAGGTGCGCGACCGCTCCAGCTACGCTTTCGCGCTGGTCTCGGTGGCGGTGGCGCTCGAGCTCGACGGCGACACCGTGAAGGATGTGCGCATGGCCCTTGGCGGCGTGGCGCACAAGCCGTGGCGTGCCTGGAAGGCCGAGGAGGCTCTTCGGGGCAAGCCGGCCACTGCGGAATCGTTCCGTGCCGCGGCCGAAGCCGAACTGGCGCACGCGCAGCCTTTGCGCGGCAACGCATTCAAGGTCGAACTGGCGAAGCGCACGTTGACGGCGGTGCTCGCAGAACTGAAGGAGGTGAAGGTATGAGCATCATTCAGGAGGCCGTTCAGGCGGTCGTGAAGAAAGCCATCGCGGTTGCGCCCGATGCATGGATGCCGGGCAGCAAGCCTGATCCGCTGCTGGCGCACCGGACCGGGTTGATCGGCGCGCCGATCTCGCGCCTCGACGGGCCACTCAAGGTGCAGGGGCAAGCGCGGTTCGCGGCCGAGTTCCCGATGGAAGGAATGGTCTACGCAGCGCTCGTGTACAGCACGGTGCCGCGCGGGCGAATCGTGACGCTGGACACGCGCGCGGCGCAGGCGGCAAGCGGCGTCGTGCTGGTGATGACGCATGAGAACGCGCCGCGCATGAAGCCCATGCCGCTGTTCATGTCCAAGGACAAGGCGGCGGGCGGCGACGACCTGCCGGTGATGCAGGACGACCGGGTGCACTGGAATGGCCAGCCGATCGCCCTCGTGCTCGCACAAACGCAGGAGCAGGCCGATCACGCCAAGTCGCTCGTACGCGTCGCCTACGACACCGAGCCGGCCACGACCAGTTTCGCCGCGGCGAAGGCGAAGGGCACGAAGCCCGGCACGTTCCAGGGGGAGCCGCTCAAACTGGAGATCGGCGACGCGGAAGAGGCGCTGGCTGGCGCCGCGCACCGGGTCGATGCCGTGTACACGACGCCGCGGCACAACCACAACGCGATCGAGCTGCATGCAGCCACGCTCGCGTGGAACGGTGACGACCTCGTGATCCACGACGCTTCGCAAGGCGTGGCACACATGGCCTGGTCGATGGCGGAGATCTTCGGCATCGACGAGAAGCAGGTGCACGTGACCTCGCCCTATGTGGGCGGCGGTTTCGGCGGAAAGACGCTGTGGCGCCACCACGTCCTTGCCGCGGCGGCCTCCAGGCTTGCCGGGCGGCCAGTGCGCATCATGCTCACACGCGAGGGCGTCTACCGCGTGGTTGGCGGGCGAACCAACACCGAGCAACGCGTGGCGATCGGTGCGCAGGCAGACGGTCGATTCGATGCATTGATCCACACCGGGGTGGTGGCCATGACTGCGCACAACAACATGCCGGAGCCGTTCATCCTGCCGGCGCGCTCCGCCTATGCGGCGGGGAGCTTCAAGCTGGACGTGGAGGTGGCGACGCTCGACACGCTCGCCAACACGTTCATGCGGGCGCCGGGAGAGTCGGTCGGCACCTTCGCGCTGGAGAGCGCCATCGACGAATTGGCCCATGCCATGAAGATGGACCCGATTGAGCTTCGCATCCGCAACGAGCCTGAACAGGACCCGACCACGGGCGCGCCTTTCTCGTCGCGTCACATCGTGGAGGCCTACCGGGCCGGCGCCGAGCGCTTCGGCTGGAACCGACGGAGCATGGTGCCGGGCGCGCGCCGCGAAGGCGAGTGGCTGGTAGGCATGGGCTGCGCCACAGCGACCTATCCGTACTACCGGATGCCTGGCGGTGCGGCGCGCATCACCCTGACGAGGGACGGCCATGCGAAGGTCGAGGTGGCCGCACATGAAATGGGCATGGGCACAGCCACCGCGCAGACGCAGGTCACCGCCGAACGGCTTGGCCTGCCAATGGACAAGGTGACGTTCTGCCACGGCGACTCACGCATGCCCGGCGTCGTGCTCGCGGGAGGCTCGCAGCAGTCGGCCGCCATCGGCAGCGCCGTGAGGGCCGCGCAGCAGGAACTCTTCGCCGAGCTCCTGAAACTGTGTGGCAAGGAGTCGCCGCTGCACGGATCGAAGAGCGGCGAACTGGTAGGCCGCGATGGTGGCCTTGCCAAGCTCGACGACCCGGGTTGTTCGGAAAGCTACGCGGCCATCCTGGCGCGCGCCGATCGCGATGAACTGATCGTCGAAGCCAGCGCGCCACCACCGCTCGAAGCGCAGCACTGGTCGATGCATTCACACGGCGCCATGTTCTGCGAGGTGCGGGTGAGCGAGATCACCGGCGAGACGCGGGTCAGCCGCTTTCTGGGCTCGTTCGACTGTGGACGCATCCTCAATGCCAAGACTGCTGCCAGCCAGTTTCGCGGCGGAATCGTCATGGGTCTGGGCCTCGCGCTGATGGAAGAGACCCACGTCGACGAGCGCAACGGCCGCATCATGAATGCCGGTTTTGCGGACTACCACGTCCCGGTGCACATGGACGTGCCGGAGATCGATGTGATCTGGACCGACATTCCCGATCCGCATGCGCCGATGGGCGCGCGCGGCGTCGGTGAGATCGGCATCACCGGTGTGGGCGCCGCGGTCGCGAACGCCGTTTTCAATGCGTGCGGAAAGCGGGTGCGCACGCTTCCCATCACCCTGGACAAGCTGGTGGACTGACGAGTCGCAGGGTTTCAGCGTCGGCGGCCGGGTTGGACGAACCACTACCGCGCGGCTCGACTTCTGAGGAGGAGGGCACACCTGCATGGATTTCTTGGCTCGGTTGGTGAGCGCCGGAACGCGACTGGAGCCAGGGCGCTGTGCGGGCCCATGCGGACGCACAGCACCCGACGCAGACGGCATTCGAGATCGTTGTCTGCCTACACCGTTCTCACCGCCCGGTGGTAGGGTGTGTTTCATGATGCATCCTCGTCAGCAGTATTTGGAGTTTGACGCGCCGCCACGCCGCGCGCGCCAACGCCTGCGTTTGCCTGAATCGGATCGTCAGGTCCGGAAAGTCATCTCGATCGACTACCAGACCTGGCTTTCACTCACGGACCGCCTGGTGGCGCCCGATCGCTCAAGTAGCGTGCCGCGTCCGAATGCTGCGCCCACGGAAAGCGTTTCAGCAGCGAGTTCGGCCCCCAACCCGGATCGAAGCTCCATCAAGACTTGACAATGAGACTCCACGCCACATGCCGGATGACGGTTGACGCCAGCAGCGATTGCCCCGTGGTTGCCATGCTTCGCCCTCGCAGCGGAGAAGCGCAATGGATGGTCAGCGAGCGCTATGACCTGGATCCCTGGGTGCCCACGAAGGAATACGTCGACAGCTTCGGCAACCTGTGCCAGCGCATGAAGATCCCGCAAGGCGAGATGCGGCTCGAGGTCGAGATGATCATGGAGACGGAGGCCAACATTGCGGTCGACCCCGGCGCGGGAGCCGTGGCGGTCGAGGATCTTCCATTCGACGCACTGCAGTACCTTCTGCAGAGCCGTTACTGCCCCTCCGACAAGATGAGCGAGAGGGCCCGGCAGATCGTCGGCGACGCGGCTCCAGGCTATGCACAGGTCGAAGCCATCAGGCACTGGATCCATTCGAACCTGGAATACCGCTACGGCGTGAGCGACGGTTCTACCGATGCGCTGGGCACCTTGAGCGACGGCGCGGGCGTGTGCCGCGACTTCTCCCATGTCGGCATTGCGCTTTGCCGGGCGCTTCACATCCCCGCCCGTCTCGTGGTCGGCTTCCTGCACCAACTCGACCCGATGGACATGCATGCGTGGTTCGAGGCGTTCGTGGGCGGGCGCTGGTACACCTTCGATGCGACGCAGGACCGGCCGCGCGGTGGTCGCATCGTGGTGGCCTACGGCCGCGACGCGGCGGATGTGGCTTTTCTGTCCAACTACGGGCCGCTCGAAATGGGCGAGATGGTCGTCACGGTGGAAGAGGTGGGGGCGACGGCGACCCGGACAGGAAATTCATGAGTCGCGATGGCTTGGCGGAGTGAATCCAGCGGGCGCACCTTCTGCGTATTGGCATTGGTGAAACCATTTCTTCTCGATGTTCCATGCGTGCTCTGACCTATCTGCTGCGGCTAGCCCACTCCACCCTGCCAGCGATCATCGAAGACAGGGAAGACATCCTGCTCGTGTCCGTCCTCAAGGCGACCGGCATGATCGAGGCGAAGATCGCACCTGCAAAGGGCGCCACGGGCTGCTACATCCGCGCCACCATGGCGGTGGTGATGTGCATCACCGATGAAGGCCGCGACGAGATCGCGCGGGCGCATGCGGATGCCACGCGTGCATCCGTCCGCCTGGCTAGTTGACCATGAACTCGTCACATCGAGGTGCGGCTGACGGGCGCCGACGACCGATGTGATGTGTGGTGAATTCGGCACCGGTGTCAGCACCGGCGGCGTGCCAGGCCATTGCTTGACCCAGCCCACGATCCCGGCACTGCTGTCCAGATGAAGCCCATGGCCTGCTTGCCGGGCGGCAGCGCCCTGGCGACCAAGCTGACGACAAAGCCGACAGGGATCGTCCAGATGACTTCTGCAGCCGACATCAACGCAAACTTTCGCGCGTGTTCGGAAGTCGAGCATTTCACCTACATCCCGACACGGGCTGGGTCGGCTTCGACGCTGACCAGCCCCGGTAACTTCGCCTCTCATCGCAGAAAAATAGTTAGGCCTCATCTATGACGAATCAGTCCATGTCGGCAACGTTGCCGGCCGTCGAACCCACAGGCGTTCCGGGGTTGGACGATGTGACTGGGGGCGGGTTGCCTGCGGGGCATCTTTATCTCGTTGAAGGGACGCCTGGTGCCGGCAAGACCACGCTTGGCCTGCAGTTCCTGCTTGAGGGCCGAACGCTTGGCCAAAAGGGCATGTACGTCACCTTGTCGGAGACCACCGAAGAGTTGGCGCAGGGGGCGCTGTCACACGGTTGGGATTTGGAGGGTATCGAGATCTTCGATCTGGTGAGTGATGAGGGCTTGAGCGCGGAAGCCGAGCAGAGCATTCTTCAACCTTCCGACTTCGAACTGGGTGAAACCATTCGTGGCGTCATGGAGCTTGTCGAGCGCGAGAAACCGGTGCGAGTCGTCTTCGACAGCCTCTCCGAGCTTCGGCTTCTTGCGCAGAACTCGTTGCGCTACCGTCGGCAGATCCTGGCGTTGAAGCGATTCTTTCTCAAGTTCCGTTGCACGGTGCTGATGCTGGACGACAAGTCGGCCGCTGGTGGGGACATGCATCTTCACAGCATTGCGCATGGGGTCATCCAGCTGGAACAAAACACGGGAACCTATGGTCCTGACAAGCGACGCATGCGCGTCGTGAAGCTGCGGGGCGTGGGCTTTCGCGAAGGCGACCACGACGTCAGCCTCAGCCGTGGCGGGTTGCAGGTTTTCACGCGTTTGATCGCAAGCGAACACGGCAGGGCGCATGCCCAGGAGCGTTGGAGTTCGGGTAACGCCGATCTCGACCGGCTGCTGGGAGGAGGCCTGACGCCAGGCACCAATCTTCTGTTCGCGGGGCCAGCAGGCGTAGGCAAGACGACCACGGCCGTTTCGTGCGCGCGGGCAAGCCTGGAGCGCGGCGGAAAAGCTGCATTCTTTCTTTTCGACGAGGGCACCAGGACCTTCCTGACCCGCGCGCGTTCGCTCGGGCTCGGCGTTGACGAGTACGTCGCAGATGGACGGCTGGTTCTGAATTCGGTCGATCCGGCAGAGATTTCGGCGGGACAGTTTTCACATCGCGTACGCGAAGCAGTCGAGCGCCAAGGCGTCACCACGGTGGTGATCGATACCTTGAATGCCTACCTGATCGCAATGCCGGGGAACAACTACCTGCTGCTGCAGATGCACGAGCTTCTGACCTATCTGAATGTGCAAGGCGTGACGACGATCTTGGTGCTGTCGCAACATGGCCTGTCTGGCGAGACGCCGAACGATGTGGACCTGAGCTACTTGAGCGATTCGATGTTGCAGTTTCGATACTTCGAGGCACGCGGGCAGCTCCTGAAGGCCGTTTCGGTCGTCAAAAGCCGAACCAGCGAGCATGCAACGACGATCCATCAATTCCGCCTCGGTCAAGGAGGCTTGGAGATCGGTGCGGCCCTTACCGACTTCGAAGGCGTCATGGCTGGCGTCCCACGCTACCGGGGCCAAACCCTGCTGCTTGGCGACGCTGAGAAGGCGCAATGAGGTGGAGCATCGAGTCCTGGTCCTGGCGCCGTTCGGGCGCGACGCGCGGGTCATCAGCGATGTGCTTGGCGCGCGTCAGATACACACCCACATCTGCATCGACACGGTTGAACTGACAGGCGAGCTTGGCAAGGATTCCGCGGCAACAGTACTGACCGAGGAATCGCTCAGCGATGAGCTCCTCTCGGCGCTGCGTACCATGTTGGCAAGTCAACCGCCGTGGTCTGACTATCCGTTCGTGGTCCTTGCTGCTCGTTCAACGGTTCATCGGACTTCCCGCGCGCAATCCGCATTGCAGAGCCTCAGCAATCTGGTGTTGCTTGAGCGCCCAGTCAACGCCGACACCTTGGCAAGCGCAGCGCAGTCGGCTTTGCGCGCGCGTCGACGCCAATACCTGACACGCGAGCATCTGGTCGACCTGGAGGAGTCCAAACGCAGTGTCGAGCGCGTCAACGATGAGTTGGAGACCCGCATCGCATCTCGCACGGCCGATCTCGCCAGCGCCAACGATCGCTTGATGCGCGAAATCATGGAGCGTGAGCGCGTCGAAAACTCACTCGTGCAGAACCAGAAGATGGAGGCACTGGGACGGCTGACCGGCGGTATCGCTCATGACTTCAACAATCTGCTGCATGCCGTCAACCTGAACCTGCAGTTGCTCGAACGGCTGAAGGTGGAGGAAGACCGTGTTCGCGTCTATGCGCGACGGGCCAAGGAAGCTGTCGAGCGTGGGTCCCGACTTACCGCGCAACTGCTTTCCTTCGCGCGGACGCAGAGCCTTGTGCCCAAGCTGCATGACGTGAACGAACTGATCCGCAACATGGCGGAATTGATTTCGATCTCGATCGGATCTCACGTCAAGCTTTCCTTGACGTTGTGCTCGGAACCGGCGTTCGTTATCGTCGACGCAGCACAGATGGAGATGGCGATTCTCAACCTTTCGGTCAATGCGCGGGACGCCATGCCGCAGGGCGGCACACTTGAGATTCATACTCGAACCGCTTCGCCTGACAGGGAAGAAGCGTCAAGGAACTCTGCGTATCCCTTGGGTTCGGTTGACGTGGCCGTGCGAGACACGGGCACCGGTATTCCGGCAAATCTCCTGGACAAGATTTTCGATCCGTTTTTCACGACCAAGCAGCATGCCGGAACCGGACTGGGTTTGAGCCAGGTCTACGGCTTTACGCGCCAATCAGGGGGCAGCGCGGTTGTCGAAAGTGTGGTCGGGGAAGGGACGTCGATCAAGTTGCGCTTTCCGCTGGCGCCGATGCCGCAGAGCTCTTTGGCAGCTGCGGCAACTGCGGAGCCAGCGTCTGAAACAACATTGCAGGCTGAGATCCTGGTCGTCGAAGACGATCCAGGTGTACGGCGGAGCATGGTCGAATGCCTTCAGGTTCTCGGATTTCGGGTGCGGCAAGCCTCAGACGGCGCTTCAGGCCTGGTCGAGCTTCAGAAAGCAAGGCCAGATCTGCTGCTGGTCGACTACCTGATGCCGCAGATGAACGGCGCCGAACTGATTGCTCATGCTCAGGCGATGTACCGTGATATTCCCATCCTGATGGCCACCGGCTACGCCGATATGAATGTCGTTGAAAAGCTGATTGGCCCTCAATCTGTGCTCGCCAAGCCATTCGACCTCGACACCCTCGGCACTGCTGTATCGGCCGAGCTGAAGCGCGCAAAGGCGCAGGGATAGGCTGCTGATTCTTCAATCCTTTACGACGCAGACAGTCTGTCTAGAAAACTGCAATAGCGCGCCGATCCACATCCGGGGCTGGTTGAGCCGCACGGAGCGCTCATCGCGTTCGATGCCTCCAAGCTGAGCATGACGCGCCTGAGCGTGAACTCCGCCGCGCTGCTGAGCGCACGGCTCCGGCGCTGAACGAGCGGCTGGCGCCCATGCACTTCATGGGCGACGCGCTGGTGAACGCGACGCTCCACGAGGCTCACCAGGTGAAGACCTTGGCCGCATGCATACGGCCTGAGAGCCGCAGTCTCCATGGCTGACCCGCTGAAACGGCGCCGATCAGCGTCCGATGCGGGAGTGCAGTGGCTGAATGTTCGAGGCGATGGTCACCGAAAGTCGCTTCCGATTGCCAGCCTCTTCCCTGCGTCGACTTCAATCGTCATAGCGACGTTGACCTCGCTGTCACGTCCTATGGCGCACCCAAAGGCAACCGTCAGTGCGAAGAGTCATTCGACATGGCCGACCCAGCACTGCACCGTCCCACGAAGCGGCTCGCTGGCGACCTACAGGTGCGCCCGGCGGAAGACATACCGTGATTTTTTCAAAACAAAGCTGGAGCGCGCATTGGAAGACACACCGCATTTCGAGCCCTATACCGATTCCGCCGGCGGCTGGGGCTCGCTCAAAGCCGTGACCAGCCACCTCATTCGCGAGCGCATCCCGATCGTCGGGGTGCAGGCGCTCATGAAGCAGAACAAGCCTGGCGGCTTCGGGTGCGTGAGCTGCGCTTGGGCGAAGCCCGAGCATCCGCATCCTGCGGAGTTCTGCGAAAACGGGGCCAAGGCCACCGCCTGGGAGCTCACCGCCAAACGCCTGCCTGCGGAGTTCTTCCTGAAGCACTCCGTGACCGAACTCCTCACGTGGAGCGACCACGCCCTGGAAGAAGGGGGACGGTTGACAGTGCCCATGAGGTGGGATGCCGGACGCGACCGCTACATCGAAGTGACCTGGGAAGAGGCTTTCGCGGGCATTGGCTCCGAGCTGAAGGCCCTGCATGCCCAAGAACCCGCCTCGGTGGTGTTCTACGCCTCGGGCCGCGCCTCGCTGGAGTCCAGCTACATGTACCAGTTGCTGGCACGCCTGTACGGCAACAACAACCTGCCCGACAGTTCCAACATGTGCCACGAAAGCACATCCGTGGCGTTGCCGGAGACCATCGGCACGCCGGTCGGCACGGTCCGCCTGGAGGACTTCGATCACTGCGACGCGATTTTCATCTTCGGCCAGAACACCGGTGTCAGCAGCCCGCGCATGCTCCATCAGCTGCAGGACGCGCGCAAGCGAGGCGTCCCCATCGTCACCTTCAACCCGTTGCGCGAACGCGGGCTGGAGGAGTTCGTGAACCCGCAGTCACCCACCGAGATGCTCACGCCCGCGCACACCCGGATCAGCACCCAATACCTCCAGGTGAAGAACGGTGGCGACTTGGGCGCACTCACCGGCATGTGCAAGGCGCTGCTGGCGGCCGACGACAAAGCCCGCGACGAGGGACGCTCGCGAGTGCTCGACATGGCATTCATCGCCGAGCACACAGAAGGCTTCGATGGCTTCGCGGCTTCGGTTCGAAAGACCCCCTGGGCTGAGATCGAACGCGAATCAGGACTCGCGCGCGCGCAGTTGGAGGCCGCCGCGACGACCTTTGCCAACGCGAAGGCGGTGATCGGTATCTATGGCATGGGCCTCACTCAGCACCGCAAGGGCGTCGAGAACGTGCAGATGGTCTGCAACCTGCTGCTGCTCGGTGGCCACATCGGCAAGCTCGGCGCGGGCATCTGCCCGGTGCGTGGACACTCGAACGTGCAGGGCCAGCGCACCGTTGGCATCACCGAGAAACCCGAGCTCGCACCGTTGGACAAGCTGGCTGCACTGTACGGCTTCGAGCCGCCGCACGAGAAGGGGTTGAATACGGTCGAGACCTGCGAAGGCGTGCTGGCCGGTCGGGTGCGCGCATTCATCGGCTTCGGCGGCAACTTCGTGCGCGCCGTGCCCGACTCCGAGCGGCTCGAGCCTGCCTGGCGAGAACTGCAGCTCACCGTGCACATCGCGACGAAGCTCAATCGCTCGCACCTTGTTCACGGCAAGGCGTCGTATCTGCTGCCCTGCAAGGGGCGCATCGAAATCGACCGGCAGGCCAGCGGCGAGCAGACTGTGGCGCTGGAGGATTCGACCGGTGTCATGCACGCCTCGCGCGGCGTGGCCGAGCCGGCGGCGGCATCGCTGCTGTCGGAGCCCGCCATCGTCGCAGGCATCGCCAAAGCCAGCCTGCCGCAGAACACGAAGGTGCCGTGGGATGCTTGGGTGGCGGACTATGCACTGGTGCGCGAGCACATCGCGCAGGTTTTTCCTGAGACTTTCCACGACTTCAATAGCCGCCTGGCGGCTCCTGGTGGTTTTCCGCGGCCGGCGCCGGCAAGGCAACGCGTGTGGAAAACGAAGAACGGAAAGGCCAACTTCAAGGGCTACGGCAACCTCCGCGCAGACCCTGACACACCCGAAACCGGCCCTGACGTGCTGCGGCTGATGACGCTGCGCAGCGACGACCAGTTCAACACCACCATCTACAGCCTGGACGATCGCTTTCGTGGCGTTTACGGTACGCGTCGCGTGCTCTTGATGAACCGGGACGACATCGAGCGCCTCGGTTTGACTGAAGGGACCCAGGTGGACGTGAGCTCCGCAGTCGACGATGGACATGCCCGCACCGTCCACGCGATGCGCGTGACGGGCTACGACATCCCGCTCGGCTGCGTGGCAGGTTACTACCCGGAATGCAATCCGCTGATTCCGCTGTCGCACTATGCGGAGCGAAGCAAGGTTCCAGCGGCCAAGGCCATACCGGTCCGGCTCCATCCTCGCGTTCCCTCTTCTTGAGTTGCGGACTGCACGCACCAGCTCGGCAGGGGGCTATTGCGGTGCTGTGCGTCAACCCAGGCCTCGGCTTTCACCCAATCATCGGTCTCGCTGCAGAGGCCGACCCCGCCGCTGGTGGCCTCATCTGCAGGTCGAATCACATGCTCGGGCCATCAATGTGCATTATGTTAACTAACGATGCCAAATTTTGCGAGCATGATTCGGATCAAAGACGCTGGACTTCGAAAACTTCGTCCGCGTTCTGTGCCCTATTCCGATAACTCCAGAAACTCGAAGCCCATGGTTCGTGCGTGATAGTGCAAACCACCGTCTTGCACGATGAGAAAGCGCGCACCGCGTGTGCCCGCGTTGTGGTGCGAATGCGGGGCGCCCGGCGGCGTGACCAGCGTGGACCACGGCGCCCACGGGCACATCGCATGGCCGACCATCGAATGGCAGTCTTCGCCCTGCACCACCAGCGTGATGGCGGCGGAGTTGTGGCGATGGGTGCGCTGGTGGGTGTGCGGCTCGAGCGTGTTGAAGCTCAGGGTGAGCGTGGGCGTCAGGTTGCGCGCGGCGGATTGACGGTCCGACGAGAAGATCAGCGCGCGGCCGGAGGTTTCGTCGTGCGTGGCGGTGGAGAAGATCAGCGCGAACTGGCGCTCGATCTCATCGGCCGGGTAGTGCACCGCATCGATGGTGGCCGAGGCCCGAGACGCAGGTTGTGCGCGCTCGAAATCCAGTTGCGGCTCGTTGCCCACGGTCCACAGCAGGAGCTCTTCGGGGCCGGCCTCGAGCCGGTAGCCCGAAGCGCCGGGCAGCAGGAACACGTCACCGGTGCCGAATGTGAAACTGTCGGCACCGCCGGACAAGCGGCCGCTGCCGGCAATCACATACCAGACCGAGCCCGTGGCATTCACGTCCAGCGGCAGCAATGCGTCGCGTGCGGCAATGCGCACGTAGCGCGCGAGCATCAGCGGCGTGGTGGCCGCGAAGCCGCAACCCAGCGCGTCCGACTGGTCGCAGTCGAACACGCCGAAGCGACCTTCCTGCGGTGGCGGGAACAGCTGCGCGGGCACCACGGGCAGCTTCACGTTGAAGGCATTGCCCGAATTGAAGAAGCGTGCGCGAGCCTGCGCGGCGCCGGCCGGTGCGCGCGGATGCTGCATGGGCAGGTCGGCCATGTCGAGCCCGGCCGGCAAGGAGGACAAGGAGGCGGTGGATGTGGAACTCATGGACGGCTCCCCTCTCCTGCATACGGCAGCAACACGCGCAGCAGCACGTTCGCACCGGCCGCCACGTGCGCGGGCTCGGCCCACTCATGCTCCGCATGGCTCACGCCGTCGCGGCATGGAATGAAGATCATCGCGCTCGGACACAGCGACGCCATATGGCGCGCGTCGTGACCGGCGGCGGAAAGGATGTGCATGTGCGGCTCGCCGATGCACTCGGCCGCCTGCGCGATGGCTTGCTGCAGAGCAGGGTCGAAAACGTTGGAAGGCGCGTCGACCAGCGGCGTCACCTTCACCTGGCATGGCGCAGCGAGAGTCTCGCACAGCGACACCAGGCGCCGGCCAAGCAGTTCCAGCACGGCGTTGTCGGGGTGGCGCAGGTCGATGCGCAGCGTGGCGCGTTCGGGCACCACCGAAGGCGCGTTGGGCTCCACCTGCAGGCGACCAATGGTGAACTTCACCACGTCGTCATGCCCGCCGACCTGCGAATACAGCGCCACCGCGATGCGCGAGAACGCTTCCAGCGCGTCACGCCTGTCGGCCATGGCCAGCGTGCCGGCGTGTCCGCGCTCACCCTCGACGACGATGTCGAATGTCTTCTTTCCCTGGATGCCGGTGACCACGCCGATCACGCGCTCCTCCGCCTCCAGGATCGGCCCCTGCTCGATGTGCGCCTCGACGTAAGCCGCCAGCGCAAAGCCCAGAGGCCGCCTGCGCAGCGTCGGGAATGCCGCATGCAAGGCATCGAGCGCATCCGCCACTGAAATGCCCTCGGCGTCGCGCACCGCGCGCACCTCATTCAGGCTGCGCACGCCGGCGAAGGCTTCGGAGCCCATCATGCCGGGCGCGAAACGCGAGCCTTCCTCGTTCATCCAGGCGACGCAGACGATGTCCACAGGCGGGCGCACACCGCGGGCCGCCATGGTGGTGAGCACCTCGAGCGCAGCCGCCACGCCGTAGACACCGTCGAAGCGCCCGCCGCCGGGCTGGCTGTCGAGGTGGCTGCCGGCCAGCACGGGCGGCGCGTCGCGGTCGATGCCGGGAAGCGCAATGAAGAGGTTGCCGGCCGCGTCGGTCGAAGGCTCCAGCCCCGCCGACAGCGCCCAGCCGATCATCGTGTGCCACGAGGCAATTTCTTCCGCGCTCAGCGCCTGCCGGTCAACACCGCCGCCCGGCGTGGCGCCGATGCGCGCAAGCGTCATGAGCCGATCCCACAGGCGGTTGGCATCGATGCGCCAAATGTCTCGCTCGCCGGGCACGCTGTGCATGACCTGCGCGGTCTGCGCGGTGGCTGCTTCGTCGTTCATCAGTCGGTCTTCATGATCTGGCTGGGCAACGCGCGCGGGTCGCGCGGCTTCCACTGGCCGGCCTCGACCTGCGCGAAGAACTCGGCCAGCAAGGCATTGAACGCGGCAGGCTCTTCGAGGTTGAGCGTGTGGCCGGTCTTGGGCATCACCGCCAAGCCGCAGGCCGGCACGGTCTTCTTCAGGAAGATGCCGGGCTGCAGGCAGTGGTCGTCCTCGTCGCCGACCACCACGAGCGAAGGCACGGCCATCGCGCGCAGTTCGTGTTCCAGGTCGTAGATCGACGGGCGGCGCGCCTGCACGCCACGCATGGTGTTGGCAGCGCCCACGGCGTCGTGCTGGCCGAGCCAGGTTGCAAACTCCTGCCAACCGCGCGGGTCCTTGTTCTGGAATTGCACGCGGCTCGCGCCCAGCGAATAAGTGCGCGCGAATTTCTCCGAACCCTGGACCTCGAACTGCTTAGCGACTTCGAGGGAGACGCCGCGGAAGTAGTCCTCGTGCTCTTTCTCCGCGCCGTAGCCCGCGCCGGCAATCACCAGCGAGGCCGCGCGCTTCGCATGGCGAAGGCCGAAGTGCAGCGTGGCAAAGCCGCCCATCGAGAGGCCCACGATGTGCGCACGCTCGAGCTTCAGCGCGTCCATCACGGCAACGATGTCGTCGGCCGCGGTGGCCTGCGAGTAGCGCTCCAAGTCCTGGGGCACGTCCGAAGGCGGATAGCCGCGCGCGCCGAAGGTCACGCACTGATGGCGCCGCGCGAAGTAGCGCATCTGCGGCTCCCAGCTGCGGTGGTCGCCGCCGAACTCGTGCACGAACACGATGGGCGTGCCGCTGCCCGCGGTCTCGTAGTACAGGCGGGTGCCGTCGGGGGTGATGGCGAAGCTCATGGTTCGTCGCTCCTCAGAACAGGGCCGCCGTGGCCGGCAGGCTGCGTGCACGTTCCACGGCCTGCGGCAGCACGTCGCACAGGGCCTGTGCCCAGGCCTTGGGCACGGTGGTCGAGATCTTGATGAACCGGTGACCGAAGCGCGGTGTGTGGTAGGTACCCTGCCGTACCATGATGTCGTTCTCGCCCAGCGCCGTGACCAGCGCCTCGGGTGTCACGCCTGCCTTGCTGCACTCGACCACGATAAAGTTGGCCTGTGACGGAAACACCGGCACTTCGAAGCCGGGCAGCCTGGCGAAAGCGTCGACGATCATCTTCTGGTTGGCGCGCTGCTGCACGATCACTTCGGCCATCCATTCGTCCTTCACCGCAAGGCCCGCGATGGCCGCGCGCTGCGCCAGCACGCTCGCGCCCAGCGGGGCCTGCGAATGCGGGAGGATGCGCGCGAGCAGCTCGGGCGACGCCACCAGCGCGCCCAGCCGCAGCCCCGCCAGGCCGAGCCACTTGGAGAAGCTCACGATGGTCACGGTGCCTTCGGGATAGAAGCGCGAGGCCAGCGTGTGGCTGTCTGCGAAGTCGCGATAGGTGCAATCGTGGATCAGCACGGCGCCGATCTCGCGGGCGCGGTCCGCGAAGGCGCGAATCTCGTCTTCGGTGTAGGTGGTGCCCAGCGGATTGTTCGGGTCCACCAGGTAAATGACGGCGGTGTTCTCGTCGGTCGACGCGGCCAGCGCCTCGGCCGAGAGCTTGAAGCCGTATTCGGGCCCATAGATCGGAATCTCGGTGATCGCCGAGCCGGCCTTGGCCGCGAACTGCAGCGGCCACTTCCAGCCCGGATCGGTGGTCACGAAGCCCTTGCCCGCCACGCAGAAGGCACGGCAGGCCAGTGCCAGCGCCGACACTGCGCCGTCGGTCACCACGGCCGACTGGCCAGCAACGCCCAGGTCGGCCACGATGGCCGAGCGCAGTGCTTCCATGCCCAGCGGCGGCGCGTAGGCGTGAAAGCTCTCGTCGTCGATGGCGTCGTGCAGCGCCTTCTTGACGGCGGGGTGCAGCGGGTAGTGGTTGGTGTTCTGCCCGAGCCACATCAGCTCGGGATTGGTGAAAAGGCGGTCGAAATACCGGTTGCGGGTCTCGGCGTCGTTGGTCACCGACGAGGCAGCGGCCTCCGGCGCCTCGACGGACTTCAGTACCGCGCTCATGCCGCGAGCCTTTGCTGTTCGGCGGCCATGGCCTTCTTGCTGGTCTTGATGATCGAGCCGCGTGCCGCGATGCCGCCGTCGATGGTCACCACGGTGCCGGTGATGTAGCCCGCGCGCGGCGAGGCCAGGAACACCATCAGCTCGGCCACCTCCTCGGGCGTGGCCGGACGGCCACCGGGGTAGTTGTCGAACAGCTCCTCCCAGCGGCCTTCGTCGCCGTGGGTGTCGAGCGCACGGCGCTTCATGAGCTTGACCATGCGGTCCGTTGCCACCGGGCCGGGGTTCACGCCCACCACGCGGATGCCATCGTCCAGGCTGACGCCGCCGAGCGCACGCGTGAAGGCCATCACTGCCGCATTGCCGGTGGATCCGGCGATGTAGTTGGCGTCCCAGTTCTCGCCGGAGTTGCCGATGTCGTTCACGATCACGCCGCCGCCCGCGGCCTTCATGCGCGCGTAGTAGATCTGCGAGAGTTCCATGTAGCCCAGCACCTTGAGCTGGAAGCCGCGGCGCACCACGGCGAAGTCGAGCGACTCGATCGGGCCTGCGGGAATGTCGCCCGCGTTGTTCACCAGGATGTCGACGTGTCCTGCAGCCTCGGCCAGTTGCTGCATGGCACCCGGCGCGGCCAGGTCCATCGGGTGGATGCGCACATTGATGGGGTAGATCTTCTCGATCTCTTCCCTGGCCGCGGCGAGCGCCACGCCGTCGCGCGCGGCCAGCTGCAGGTGGCAGCCTTCGGCCGCGAACGAGTGCGCGGCTGCAAGGCCGATGCCTTTGGAAGCGCCGGTGATGAGTACGGTCTTGCCTTCGAGTTCGAGTTTCATGATGAAGTGATGTCCTGGAATACGTTTGAAAAATTCGGTCGGGAGATTCGGTCGGAAAGAATGGCGTTCTTGAAAGAGGGGCTCAGGGAGCGCCGCCGTCCTGCTCGGACAGCGCCGCGATGAGGTCGACCATGTCGTCCTCGAGCAGGCTCACGTGGTCGATGGCAGAAGTGAACGCGGCCGCCGGATCGTTGCGCCGGATGGCGTCCAGGATGGCGGCGTGCTCGCCGATGGTGGCCGTCATGCGTCCCGGCTGGAAGGTGACGTAGCGGCGGTACACCCGCACCCGCTTGCGCAGCGCGCGCGTCTGCTCGGCCAGGTAGTGCGTGTTCGAGGCCTCGTACAGCGCGTCGTGGAAATCCTGGTTCACATCGTAGAAGCGCGAGTGATCTCCCGAAGCGAGGATGCTCGTGAGCTCGTCGTGCAGGCGGCTCATGTGCGCCTTCTGCGCCTCGGTGGCGCGGCGCGCCGCGAACTTCGCGCACAGGCCTTCCATCACGGCCATCATCTGGAACATCTCGATGAGCATGGGCAACGAGATGCGCGCCACGCACACGCCGCCCTGCCGGCTGCGCAGGTCGACCAGGCCTGTGGCGGCCAGCGCCTTCAGCGCTTCGCGCACCGGCGTGCGCGACACCTTGAAGCGCTCGGCCAGTTCGGCTTCGTCGAGCCGCGCGCCCGGCTTCATCACGCCGCTGACGATCAGGTCTTCGAGCGTGTCCTTCAGCTCGTCGGACAGCGTGGCGCCCTTGCCGCGCTGGCGCTCGCGTCCGCGCAGTGCCGAGGGTTCTTCTGCCATTTCGGGTTCGTTCGGTTCCATGTGCTTGCCTTCCTTGTTGTGCTTGTCTTTGTCGGTCTTCAAACGCGGGGCGTGTTCGGCGGGCGCCGGCAAATCAGAACGGGCGGTCGCCGGCCACGGTGGTGCGATGCATGACGCGGCGGTACACGTTGTCGTCGTACGGCGTGGCGCGGTGCATGGTGCAGCGGTTGTCCCACACCAGCAGGTCGCCCGCGAGCCATTTGTGGCGGTAGCTGAACTCGGGCGAGATCGCATGCGCATTCAGCTCGGCCAGTAACGCCACGCTCTCTTCGGCGGGCAGGCCGTCGATCTGCTTGACCACGTCTTCGCCCACGTAGAGCGAGAGGCGGCCGGTTTCGGGGTGCGTGCGCACCAGCGGGTGCACCACGTCGGGCGTGGCGGCGAGCTGCTCGGGCGTGAGAGGGTCGCGGTCGGCGAAGGCCTTGCCGTAGTAGTTGGCGTAGCTGTGCGTGGCCGTCATGGGGCGGATGCGCGCCTTGGTGTCCTCGTCGAGCGCGTCGTAGGCGGCGTGCATCGAGGCGAAGAAGGTGTCGCCTTCCACCGGCGGCACTTCCAGCGCGTAGAGCAGTGCGCCCATCGAGGGTTCGGCCTTGTACGACAGGTCGGAGTGCCAGTTCCAGCCCTCCTTGTGGTTACCGATGGGCTTGCCGTTTTCCGACACGTTCGACAGCACATAGACCTCGGGGTGCTCTTTCTTCAGGAACTGCGTGAGCACATGGCCCAACAGCGTGCCGAAGCGGCGCGAAAAGGCCACGTGCTGCGACTCGTCGATGCGCTGGCCGCGAAACAGCAGTACCGAGCGCTGGTTGAGCGTGTCGCGCAGCACGGCGAAGTCGGCGTCGCTCACCGGCTCGCGCAGGTCAATGCCCTTGACTTCGGTGCCGATGAAGGAGGTGAGGTTCTCGAGTTGCATGGTCGGAATGTGTCTCTTGAGGGGGTGAGGATGAAAGGAACGGCCGTCAGAGCCGGTAGTCGGGCTGCGTGCGCTCCAGCATGCGCAGGAACGCAGGCCATTCGCGCGTGCCGGGCGGCAGGATGTCGCCGGCGAATTCGGTGAACTGGCGCGCGGCCAGGTCGCTCACTTCGGGCTGCGGGTACACCAGCGACTGGCCCGGTGCGACCCCGCCCTGCGCAAGCAGCTGCACCTTGGCGGCCCTCTCGAAGTAGTACATGAGGATGAAGGCCTCGGGAATGGTTCGGCCCACGGTTAGGATGCCGTGGTTGCGCAGCACCAGCGTGTGGTGCGGGCCCAGGTCGCGCACCAGCCGCTCGCGCTCGCCGGTCTCCAGTGCCACGCCCTCGTAGTCGTGGAAGGCGGTATGGCCCTGGTAACGCATCGCGAACTGGCTCAGCGGCGAAAGACCGTTGGGCATGGCGGCGATCGCCGTGCCGGCCTCCGAGTGCGTGTGCAGCACGCACAGCGCGTCGGGGCGCCCCGCGTGGATCGCGCTGTGGATGACGAAGCCGGCCCGGTTGACCTCGGCGTCGGTGTCGTCCACCTTGTTGCCGTCGAGGTCGATCTTCACCAGCGACGACGCCGTCACTTCCGAGAACAGCAGCCCGTAGGGGTTGATGAGAAAGTGATGTTCCGGCCCCGGCACGCGCGCCGAGATGTGGTTGTAGATCAGGTCGTCCATGCCGAAGTGCGCCACCAGCCGGTAGCACGCGGCGAGCTCCACGCGCAGCGCGGCTTCGGTCTGCGGGTACGCCGCAGGGTTTGTCTTTTCCATCAGCGCCACCACACCAGTTTTTGATCGATCCAAACGAGCAGGCCATAGAAGACCATGCTCGCCACCGAGGCGACGAGCACCGCCGACCACACGCTCAGCAGGTCGACCTGCTGGGTCGATTCATAGATCATTCGCCCGAGCCCCGCGTAGGCGCCCAGCATCTCGCCGACGATCGCGACGATCATGCTGCGCGGTACGCCGATGCGCAGGGCCGTCACCACCGAGGGCATGGCCACCGGCAGGCGCAGGCGCCACACGATCTTCATCTGCCCCGCGCCGAAGCTGCGCATCAGGTTCACTGCGGCCTGGTCGGCCTGCTTGAGCCCGTGCAGCGCGTTCACCAGCATGGTGAAACCCACCGCCAGCGCCACCAGCGCGATCTTCGAGGCCGCGCCGAGGCCGAACCAGATGAGGAACAGCGGCGCATAGGCCACCGTGGGCACCGCGTTCACGGCCACGGCCAGCGGCATCACGATGCGCTCCAGCGGCGGCGCCAGCAGCAGCACCACGGCCAGCAGCAGCCCGAGCACGCTGCCCAGCGCATAGCCGCCGATCGCCTCGCCCAGCGTGGCCAGCAGCGCGGCCATGAGGCGGCCGGTGTCGGTGAAGGCGTGCTGCACGATGGCGCCCAGGCTGGGCAGCACGAACGGCGGGATCTTGAACAGCCAGATCGCGCCCTGCCACACCACCAGCAGCACGGCGACGCCGAGCACCACCGGAACGACCGGCGAGGCCGTCAACTTTCGCTGCGCCACCATACGAGCCTCCTTTCCACGAAGGTGAGCAGCCCGTACAGCAGCGCACCCATCAGCCCGCAGGCGAACATCACCACCCACAGGCGCACCACCAGGTCGGCGTTCATCGCCTCCATCAGCATCACGCCCAGGCCCACGGTTTCGCCGAACCACTCGCCCACCACCGAGCCGATGAGGCTCAGCCCGATGGCCACGCGCAGCCCCACCATCACCTGCGGCAGCGCCGAGGGCACGGCCAGCTTGAAGAACATCGTGAAGCGGTTGGCGCCGAAGCTCTTCATCAGCGCCATGCGCTGCGGGTCGCACGACTTCAGCCCGCGCAGCGTGTTCACCGTCACGGGGAAGAAGGTCAGGAAGAACGCCGTCATCACCTTGGCCAGCAGCGAGTTGCCGAACCAGATGACGATGAGCGCGCCGAAAGCCACCACCGGCACCGTCTGCGACACCACGAAAAGCGGGAACACCGAGCGCTCCATCCAGCGCGAATAGGTGAACACCGTGCCGCACAGGCAGCCGAACACCGCGCCCATGGCAAAGCCCAGCACCGTTTCGAGCAGCGTGCGGCCGAAGCCGCGCATCAGTTGCGGCCAGACCGACCAGGCATCCTGCGCGATGGCGCTCAGCGCCGGCAGGTAGCGCGGGGACGGCGCGAAGGCGTGCACGCACAGCTCCCACACCAGCGCCAGGCCCACGAAGGCCAGCGCGGGCGAGCGCAAGGCGCGCTGCAGCTGTGCGTTCACGAGGCAGTGCCCTCCTGCGCGAAGGTCTTCTGGCTCTCTTCCTCGATCTCGGCGAGCAGGCGCTGCTTGAGGCCGATGAACTCTGGCGTGAGCACCACCGACGGGTCGCGGGGGCGCGGCAGGTCGATCACCGTCTCGCTCTTCACCGTGCCGGGACGCGCCGTCATCACCAGCACCTTGTCGCCGAGCAGGATCGCCTCGTCGATGTCGTGCGTGATGAACAGCACCGTGCGCCGATGCCTGGCCCACAGCTCCAGCAGCCAGTGCTGCATGCGGGTGCGGGTGAGCGCGTCGAGCGCGCCGAAGGGTTCGTCGAGCAGCATCAGGTCGCGCTCGAACAGAAAGGTGCGCATCAGCGCCACGCGCTGGCGCATGCCGCCGGAGAGCTGGTGCGGGTAGTGGTTGGCGAAGCCGGCCAGGCCGAACTCGGGCAGCATGGCGCGCGCGCGTTCACGCGCCTCCTTGCGCGGCGTGCCCTCCACCTCGAGCGCGAGGATGGCGTTGTCCAGCACGGTGCGCCACGGAAACAGCAGGTCGCGCTGCGGCATGAACGACACCTTGCCCAGCAGTTGCCCGTCGCGCTGCGGTGCGCCGCCGAACAGCAGCGAGCCGTCGTCGTCGGGCGGCAGCAGCCCCGCGATCATGTTGAACAACGTCGACTTGCCGCAACCCGAGGGGCCCACGAGCGTGACGAACTCGCTCTTGGCGATGCGCAGGTTGACACCCGACACCGCTACGGTCTGGGCCTGCGCTTCGCCGAAGCGCTTCCACACGTTGACCAGTTCGAGCATGGGCGGCGCCGTTCCGGGCGCCTGGGCTCCGGCTGGCGGCATCACTTCGTGAGGCATGAATTTCATCGCGTGCGAGATGCGGATGCGGCTCAGAACTTCTTGTCGGCCGCGGGCACCTGCGTCCAGAAGGTGGCGTCGTAGGCCTTGGTCAGGTCGGCCGGGGCCTTCAGCGCCTTGTAGCCGACGAGCTGGGTCTGCATCTTCTCGACGGTGGGCAGGTCGATCGCCAGGATGCCGTCGGTGCCGCCCTTGCCAGCCTTCACCAGCTTCTCGAACTCTTCGAGCATGGCTTCCTGGTGCGCGCGGTTCAGGCTCGGCGAGGCGGCCATGACGATGTCGATAGCTTCCTCCTTGTTCTGCAGCGCGTACTTCCAGCCCTTGATGGTGGCGTTCATGAAGGCCTGCACCTGCTGCGGCTTCTCATTGCGGTATTTCTCGGACACCAGCACGGTGTCCTGCTGCACCACCACGCCGTAGTCGTCGGGCTTGATGAGCGTGAGCTTGTCGCCCAGGCCCTGCTCTTTCAGCGTGTTGAGCTCGTTGTAGTAAGTGGCGGCAGCCACGTCGAACTGCTTCTCGACGAAGGGCGCCATGGAACCCGACTGGGGAACGATGGTGAGGTCGCTCTGCTTCACGCCACCGGAGGCCAGCATCGAGTACAGCGTGTACTGCGTGCCGGTGAACCAGGTGGCCACCTTCTTGCCTGCGAAGTCCTGCACCTTGGTGATGCCGGAGTCCTTGTATGTGACATAGGTGAAAGGCGTCTTCTGCACGGTCACGCCGATGCACACCAGCGGCAAGCCCTTCTCGCGGGCGAGCAGCACGGTCTCGGTGCCGCCGGCCAGGCCGAAGGTGTCGTTGCCCGAGGCCACCAGCGTCTCGACGTTGAGGTTCGGGCCGCCGGGGTTGATGGTGAGGTCGAGACCCGCCTGGTCATAGAAGCCCTTGGCCTTGGCCACATAGAAGCCGGCGAACTGCGCCTGCGCCAGCCACTTCAGGCGCAGGGACACCTTCTCGGCGGCGGATGCGGGCAGGGCCTGCAGAAGGGCCATCGACGCGACGACAGCAGCCAGGAGACGCAAGGACTTGAAGGACATGGTGAAAGCCTCTTGAATACAAAAAACTCTTTAAGCAGTATCCATGCCATGCTCTTTTGATGTGTTTTCGTTGTCCTGACGCGCAAATTGGCCCGAAACATGCACCCAAGTGCAGCTTCTGCCCCACTTTCGAACCTGCTCGAGCCCCTCATGAACCGAATCCATGCGCTGACCGCCCTGCCCGACCCTGCCTTCGTGTGCAAGCTGCACGACCTCTCCGCTCGCGACGCCGCGCGCCAAATTGCCAGTGGCGAGCTGCGCGCAACAGACTACGCACGCGCGCTGCTCGATCGCGCCGAAACCATCGCGCCCTTCGGCGCCCTGCTCCATCTCGACCGCGAACAGTTGCTGTCGGCCGCCTCGGCGCTCGATGCCGGCCCACGGCCTGCCGCCGGCACGCTTCCTCTCCATGGCGTGCCGCTGGCGTTCAAGGACAACATCGACGTCGCCGGCATGCCCACCACCGCCGGCAGCCCGTGGATGGCAGACCACACCCCACGCATCCATGCCGGCGTGACGCAGCGCCTGCTCGATGCGGGGGCATTGGTGCTCGGCAAGACGAATTTGCACGAATGGTCGCAGGGCGTCACCGGCCACAACCATGGCTTCGGCCCGTCGCGCAATCCCTTCGATGCCGCCCATATCACCGGGGGCTCCAGCGGCGGCAACGCAGCGCTGCTCGGACTGCGCGCCGCGCCGGCGGCCATCGGCACCGACACCGGCGGCTCGGTGCGCGTGCCGGCCGCGTTGTGCGGACTGGTGGGCTTCCGGCCCACCGTGCACCGCTGGCCGGACGACGGGCTGGTGCCCATCTCGCCGACCTTCGACACGGCCGGCGTGATGGCGCGCTGCGTCGACGACTGTGTGCTGGTCGACCACGCCGTGACCGGCAGCCCCGCACGCCTGTCCGCCACGCCGCTCGCCGGCGTGCGGTTGGGCGTGCCGGCGGCTTATTTCTGGGAAGAGATCGATCCGCCCGTGGCCGAGCTGGCGCGCGATAGCGTCGAGCGGCTGCGCGCGGCTGGTGCCGTCCTGGTGTCTTGCGACCTGGCCGAAGCCGGCGCGCTGTTCCAGGAAGCATCGATGTCGATCTCACTGCACGAGATCCTCCCAGCGCTGGCGGCCTATTTCGCGCGCCACGGCCGTCGCTTCGACGCTCGTGCGCTCACCGATGCCGTGGTCAGTCCCGACGTGCGCCCGCTGTTCGAGCGCCTGTTCGGCGAGACCGCCGTCACGCCAGAGACCTATGCGCATGCAGTGCAGGTGCTACGTCCGCGCATGCAGGCAACGTACCGCGAATGCTTTACGCGGTACGGGCTCTCCGCGCTCGTCTTCCCGACAAGCCCGCTGACCGCCGCTCGCATCGGCGACGACGTGGACGTGATGTTGTGCGGGCGCCGCGTCGCCGCCTTCTCGGCCTACATCCGCAACACCGGACCGGCAGGCATGGCAGGGTTGCCGGCCGTGAGCCTGCCGATGGGACTCGCGTCGGACGGCCTACCCGCCGGGATGGAGTTGACGGGCGCGGAAGGCACCGATACGGCCCTGCTCGCATTGGCACTTGGCGTGGAGAAAACGCTGCCTCCAGCGCCAGTTGCGCCCTTCGTGCAGAAGTTGGCAGAAGGTCAATAACAGCATCGTCAACTCACTACGACCCTCCGTGCAACATGGCCTTCATGCCGCGGTGGGGTCGATGACGCTCGGTGCATGCCGTCCGCAAATCAAAACTGCAAAAACACCGCGAGCTGCGCTCCGTGATCTGCGAACCGCTCGCACGCAACGCGGCGGCACTGATCCTCGTGCATAACCATCCTTCCGGCGTGGCAGAGCCATCCCCGGCTGACGAATCTGACGCAGAGCGGAAAGCGGCACCGACGCTGGTCGACATGAGGGTGCTGGATCACCTGATCGTCGCGGGCAACGTCGACGTCATCGAGATCAAGAAGCCGATGGTCAAATCCATCATGCTGCCGGCTCTCTACCGCGACCACCATTTGCCGATGCGCGATCTGATCGGTGCCATGGGTCATGGTTACGCACTATCTGAGGCACCTGAACCGATGGGGGCCCACTGGCGAGAACTATCTGACCCAGTTGCTCGGCCCCCAACTGCCTGCGGGCTTCAGGATCCGAATCATCAACCCCTCGGGCATCGTGATCATGGGGCGCAGCAACACACTGTTCGACGCACAACGGCGCGAGTTCGAAGTGCTACGTCGCGACTCCAAGGGCGTTGTCGACATCGTGACCTACGATGACCTGTTGGCACGGCTCCAGGCGGTCGTGGATCAGCTGCGCGGCGGCCCTGCCGTCACCGCGGCATATGCGTCTTCGCCGACCGAATAGGTGGGGTCGGTCACGACGATCCCTCCCCGTCCGGCGAGACCGTGGCCTGGACCTTTGCGCGCGAAATCAGCCTCACCAAGCGCGGCGGGCTGCGGCCCGGTGACCACCAGCTTTCGCATGAAGGATAGTGGGCGGGCGTCATGGAGCAGAAGTTGCCCCGACAGGAGCCGGCGGCGGCGACTGGCGCTGGACTTCCCCAAGCTGGCGCCCGAGCGTGCGCTTGAAGAGCACGATGGCGGTCACCGACCAAACATCGTTGCGAGGTCTTGTGCGCTCCGCTCACCAGTCCGCGAGGAGGATCGGTGTCGTTGGGCTGGCTTGCTGTTCCCTTTACCGTATCACGACGTTCTCGTTGTCAAGGTCTGCGCGCCCTGCTCTGCGGCTGTGCGCTTGCGTCCTTGCGGCCGTCTTCGAACCCTGACCACTGCGCTGCGTCGTGCTGGTGCCGGTCTCGGGCAATCCCGCCCGATTCACGGAGCCGACGATGGCACACGATCTCTTCCCTTTCGATTCTTCCGTTCTCTTGGTTCGCGACGTTGCAGGTGACTACCGTCCCGCCGAAGCTGGCGAAGTGCTGCAGGCTGCGCAGACACTGCTGGCGCGACAGTTGCGCGGCCAGGAGGTCCTGTCCTCGCCGCAGGCGGTACGCGATTTCCTCCGCGTCAAACTCGGAGCGCTGGAGCATGAAGTGTTCGCGGTCCTGATGCTCGATTCACAGAATCGGCTGATCGAATACGTCGAACTGTTCCGTGGAACGGTGAGCCAGGCAACGGTCTACCCACGGGAGGTGGTCAAAGAGTCGCTGGCGCGCAACGCGGCGGCGCTGATCCTGGTGCACAACCATCCCTCAGGCGTCGCGGAGCCATCCCGGGCCGACGCGCATCTGACGCAGACGCTGAAAGCGGCACTGACGCTGGTCGACGTGAGGGTCCCTTGAACCTCACCTTCGCCAAGCCGAACTGCCGCTTGATCACCCGGAACGGATGCTCCACCTTGGCTCGCATGCTGGCCTTCTGATACTCCTGCTTGCGCGCTCTGGCCTTGGCTCGACCGTCGGGCATCTTTGCCATGTCGCTGGGCCGGCCCGCGATGTGCCACTGCACATCGCGCTTCACACGCGCCTGCGCGCCCCGGTAGCCCGAGTCCGCCCACACCGCGTCCTCTTTGCCGTGCAGCAGATCGCTCACCTGTTCCACGTCTGCCTCGTTGGCCGCCGTGGTCGTCACCGCGTGCACCAGCCCCAAGTCTGCGTCCACGCCGATGCGCGCCTTCATCCCGAAGTGCCACTGGTTGCCCTTCTTCGTCTGGTGCATCTCAGGGTCTCGTTCGCCGCTCTCGTTCTTGGTGGAACTGGGCGCCGCGATGATCGTGGCATCCACGATGCAGCCGCGCTTCAGCAGCAACCCCTTCCTGGCCAGATGGGCGTTGACCTGCTTGAAGATGTCTTCGGCCAGATCGCTGGCTTCCAGCAGGTGGCGGAAGTTCAGGATGGTCGTCTCGTCAGGGATCGCCTCCAGGCCGAGCCCGGCGAACGTGCGCAGCGAGGCGCTCTCATACAGGGCTTCTTCCATCGCCGGGTCGCTCAGCGCGAACCAGTTCTGCATCAAGTGCACACGGAGCATGGCTTCGAGCGGATACGGTCGACGCCCGCGGCCTGCCACCGGGTAGTGCGGCTCGATGACCTTGAGCAGCGCCTTCCACGGCACCATCAGTTCCATCTCGCCAAGGAAGACTTCGCGCCTCGTCTTCTTCCTCTTGCCCGCTTGCTCCGCATCCGCAAAACTGATCTGGCTCATCGCTCGTGCTCCTTCGCAGGGTTCAGTTCTTCATGCAAGAAGCGTGCTCTTGTTCAGACCTTCCCTAGTGACCCGAACGTGCCCAACGCGTTGATGTCTCACCCAGCTAAGCCGAAGACTCGAGCTCGTAACGCTGCCAGATTTTGTCCAGCAACTGCGCGTCAGCAGGCGCGACTGGAGTTCGAGCCATGGAGGCGGCCATCGCCGGATTCCTGTCTGTGAGCGCCGCTCACGTCTACGCGAGCGGGCTTGCCGGCAATGTGGTCAGCGTCACTTGGGAGCTGGGGCGGTGATGGTCAAGCTTGAACGGCGATAGTCGGCTTTCATTTGTCGTTCGAAAGCTCGGCCGCCAATGACGACACCAATCACTTTGACTGTCGGCGGCATCGCCCTCACCTTCAACAAGTGGGAATTGGCGTCGACCACGGCATGCGACCCCAGCATCAACTACAGCAACTACAGCGAGCATCCCGAAGAGGGTCCGGGCAAAGCGAGATGTGCTCTTGCCGGTCCCTCCGGCTCAATGTTGCCGCGGCTCGAGCTGCTCGGATACACGATGGCGTCAGGTGCTCGAGCATCACGCAGGTCTGAATGCGACATGTAGCACCCAACAACCGATCGCATTGGCACCACAAAAGATAGGTCAAAGCAATGCTAGGTGATTGGCGACTATAGGCAGATGATGATCTGTCGCTGCCATTCAGCACGCCCCCGAAGGAAGCAGCAATGTTCTGTCAACTCCATCTCGGACGATCTTCCTGCGAAGACGCCCATCCTTCCCCTCAGCTCGAACTGAAATGCGGGTTGCAGTCCCCTGCTGAGCGTGATTTCGACCTGCTACTACCTTCGATTTCTCCAGGGCGTTTCTGCGTTCCGTCTGACCTTCCTATGGACTTTTCAGTCACCCTCGGTCATAGCCCGTCCGAAGCCATCCAGGCCGAGGACTCGCTGCTCAACGAAGGCGGCGGTTCCGGCTTCGAACTCGACACGCCAATACCCGGCCAGGCGAATGAACCTTTGGGTACGGCAGTCCGTATGAAGGACTTGGCGATCGGATTCGATGGCCACCAGTACACGTTCGCAGGCTATCGCTATGACCTGTTCTCCGACGCCGTCGACTATGCCAACTTGATTCGATCGCGCGGGGGCGATTGCCGGGCAGCTTTGAAGCGCATGGACTTGCGATGTTCTTGATGCTCACGCTCGAACGCACGGATGCAGGAGCGACAGGATGAGGATTGCACAGGTAGCCCCGCTGTTCGAGGCCGTTCCGCCCAAGCTGTACGGCGGCACTGAGCGCGTCGTAGCGCACCTCACCGACGCTTTGGTTGACCAGGGACACGAAGTCACGCTGTTCGCCGCGGGCGAGACGCAGACCAAGGCCCGCTTGGTCGCGACACGCGCCCAGCCACTGCGGCTGGACAGCGGGCGCTTGAACTCCGACCTGGCAAGCCACCTCGCCATGATCCATGAGGTGCGGCGGCAGGTCGATGCGTTCGACGTCATTCACTTTCACGTCGACCTGATCCACTTTCCCTTCTTCGAGGGCACGCCGGAACGCACTCTCACGACGCTGCATGGCCGGCTCGACATCGATGATCTGCGCGAGGTCTATGCGCGCTGGCCTTCGTACCCGCTGGTGTCCATTTCGCGCAGTCAGCGTACCCCACTGCCGGAGGCCAACTGGTACGCCACGGTGCAGCACGGCATACTGCCCGACCAATACCGGTTCAGCCCGCAGGCACAGGGCGGCTACCTCGCCTTCCTCGGGCGGATCTCGCCGGAGAAGCGGCCCGATCGGGCAATCGAGATCGCAAAGGAGGCCGGCGTGCCCCTGAAGATCGCGGCCAAAGTGGATGCCGCTGACCGCATGTACTTCGACACCCGCATCCGACCGATGCTGGATCATCCGCTGATCGAGTTCGTCGGCGAGATCGGCGACGCTCAGAAGAGCGCCTTTCTGGGTGGCGCGCGAGCCCTGCTGTTCCCGATCGACTGGCCCGAGCCGTTCGGCCTCGTCATGATCGAGGCGATGGCATGCGGCACACCGGTCATCGCCTGGCGCTGCGGTTCTGTTCCGGAGGTTGTGCAGCACGGCATCTCCGGCCTCATCGTCGACGACATCGCCGGGGCCGTGAAGGCGGTACACGGTATCACCGGCCTGTCGCGTGCGCGCGTACGCAGGGCGTTCGACGAGCGCTTCACCGCGCAAGCGATGGCTAAGCGCTATGCCCGGCTCTACTGGCAACTAGTGCATGCCCGCCGTCTGCGCGAGAGCGAAGTGGCATGACCTCGCCTCATCCCGAGGGTGTGAAACCCGCTCGATCCACCGCGGCAGACACCTCAGTGCCGCGCACGCCCGATCACCTCTTCGTTCTTAAGGACGGCGACAGCTTTGCGGTGGCCGACACCTATGGCGACATCGCGGGCTCGGGCGATGGCTTCTTCCAGGACGATACGCGGCTGCTGTCGTCCTTTCACCTCCTGCTGGAGGGCGAACGACCGACCCTGCTGTCCAGCGACGTGAGCCGTGACAACGTGTTCTTTACCGCGCACCTCACCAATCGGCCACTGCCTCCTTTGGGAGGCGACTCATTGCCTCAAGGCGTGGTGCACATCGAGCGGCGACGCCTGCTGTGGGACGGTCTGCTGCGCGAGCGCATCACTCTGAGCAACTACAGCACGACGGCCACGCGACTGCAGGTCGAGCTGGACTATGACGCCGATTTCAGCGACACCTTCGAGGTACGCGGAGAGCGCCGCCCGCAGCGAGGGGAGTTTCTTGCGCCTCGGGTGCAGGCCGCGAGCGTCGAGCTCAGCTACCGGGGGCTGGACGGCGTCACACGGTGCACTCGGCTGGCTTTCTCGATTGAGCCCACCGCCATCGACGAGCGGCGCTGCCACTTCGATCTCATCCTGGGTGGCCGGGAGGATATCGCGCTGTACGTGGACATCGGCCCTGCTGCGTCTGCCCCCGCGCGTGCGCAGTTCCGGGCTGCGGGTGCGGCAGCCAGGCGGAGCATGCGTACCCGCCAGCGCAGCGGCGCGAGGATACGGACTTCGTCGCGGCAGTTCCAGGCCTGGCTGGACCGCTCGGGCGCCGACCTCGCGCTGCTGACCACGGCGTTGCCGACGGGTCCGTACCCCTACGCGGGCATCCCCTGGTTCTCCACCCCCTTCGGTCGTGATGCGATCATTACCGCGCTGCAGACGCTGTGGCTCAAGCCATCGCTGGCGCGTGGCGTGCTGGCGTACCTCGCCAGCCACCAGGCGCAGGAAACCTCAGCATTCCGCGATGCAGAGCCCGGCAAGATCATGCACGAGCTGCGCAAAGGGGAAATGACCGCCATGGGCGAGCTGCCCTTCGGTCGCTACTACGGCGGTGTGGACACGACGCCCCTTTTCGTAATGCTGGCCGCGGCCTATGCACGGCGCACCGCCGACCGTTCGTTCATCGTGGGTCTGTGGCCTTCTTTGGTTGCGGCGACAGCTTGGATTCAGCGCAACGCCTTCCGTCACGACGGCTTTCTGTCCTATGCGCGTGCCCAAGCGTCCGGCTTGGCCAACCAGGGCTGGAAGGATAGCCACGACGCGATCTTCCACGAAGACGGGCGCACACCCGAGGGCCCTATCGCCCTAGTCGAAGTCCAAGGCTATGCGGTCGCCGCGCTTCGAGGCATGGCGCTTCTGGCGAAGTGGCTCGGCAACGATGCCGAAGCCGCACCCTACGCGCAAGCCGCTGAAGCCTGGGCCGAACGGGTGGAATCGCGCTTCTGGCAGGAGGACATGCAGTTCTACGCACTCGCCTTGGATGGAGCTGGTGCACCCTGTCGCGTCTACGCTTCCAACGCCGGTCACCTCCTGTACACCGGGCTGCCCAGCGAGGCGCGCGGGCGCGCCGTGGCACGCCGGCTGCTGGCGTCTGGGCTCGAATCGGGCTGGGGGTTGCGTACCCTGTCATCCAAGGCCATCCGCTACAATCCCATGTCCTACCACAACGGTTCGGTCTGGCCGCATGACGTTGCCTTGTGTGCTGCCGGCATGGCTCGCTACGGCGAGCGAGACAGCACCGCGCGGCTAACAAGCGAGATGTTCGAATGCGCCAGCCAGGTTGGCATGCGCCTGCCCGAGTTGTTCTGTGGGTTTGAAAAGGCGCATGGCGAGGCACCCGTGTCTTATCCGGTGGCTTGCCTGCCGCAGGCCTGGGCCGCCGGCTCGGTGTTCATGCTCCTGCAGGGTTGCCTGGGCATCGACATCAACGCCATGCACGGCCGCATCGTGGTGGCTCAACCGGTGCTTCCCAGCGAGATCGATGAGCTCGAGCTGCGTGATTTGCGGCTGCCGCAAGGAACGGCGGACCTGCGCCTGCATCGCAGGGGCGGCACGATGCAGGCGGTGGCCTCACGACGACCAGGGGCAGACAGCCTGCAGATCGATCTTCGCCTGTAATGCACGCCGGCAGCCACGGCGCGAGCCTATTGCAGCGGCATGCAAGAAAGAAGTCATGTGCGCCCCTAGGGGGCCTGCTTTCGCAAGTTGCAGGAGGAGCTCAACGACTTTTCAGGTGTGACACGGCGAGTTCCAGGCCCAGATCGAAGGCGTCTTGCAGCCCATGGGCCCGATGCGTTGTCGGGCAATCCGTCAACCGATCAGCACGCCCCTGAATGTCGTGAAGGCGCACGTGGAACAACCACTCGTCCGTGTCGATGCTGTAACCAGCGATGACTTCAATGCGGACACCATGGTAGGTGCCCTGAATGACATGGCGCGGTCCAGTTTCAACCTGTACGAGATTCTCTATTTGTTCCATCGCCGATCCATTTACAAAAGCTTGACTTCATGCATGATGGACCTGCAAAGAAACCGACGCAACGGCACTGTCACCAGTAACTCCAGCCGATGGCCGTCCCTCGGCTACGCAACGAAGGCGCAGCTTACGCTTGCATAGCCGCAAAGGGACATGAGTAGCCCGCTCCACAGCGGTCCAGCTAAGTCTGCGACTGACTAGCCCTTCGCCAGGAGAAACGAAGCTCTCGGTCCGGGCGCTAACCGTGTCCAGCTGAGCGTGCCTCGCACGCCCGCTCAAACGACCAGACTGCCATAGTCCGCACGGTACCGCATAACGCAGGGTGATTTGCTGCTTCGCTCATTCTCAGTGCGCTAGGGAAGTGCCACTGGTTGCCCTTTTTTGTCTGGTGCATCTCCGGATCTCGCTCGCCACTTTCGTTCTTCGTCGAACTGGGCGCCGCAATGATGGTTGCGTCCACGAAGGAGCCGCGCTTGAGCATCAGCCCCTTCCTGACCAGATGGGCGTTGACCTGCTTGAAGATGTCCTCGGCCAGATCGTTGGCCTCCAGCAGATGCCGGAAGTTCAGGAGGGTCGTCTCGTAAGGGATCGGCTGCAGACCGAGCCCGGCGAACGTGCGCAGCGACACGATCTCATACTGGGCCTCTTCCATCGCGGGGTCGCTCAGAGCGAACCAGTTCTGCCGCGCCGCAAGTTCCTCTCCCGATCCTGCGCACGGCCACCCAGCTGTGGCACACGGCCCGCGCCGAAGCCGACCAGTCCCTTCGCCAGGAAAGCGAAGCGAACCGCCGCCAGCTCGAACTGGCGCAGACTTCGCTGCAGGAAGCGACCGCCGCATTGCGCCAGCGGGAGGACGCCTTCGAGAGCAACCGTAGCCAATTGGAAGCCGCGCTCGCGAGTTCTCGGCACGCGGCGACCACCCTGCGCGAGCAACTGGAAGCGGCGAGCCAGCGCGCCGCGGCCGCCGACCAGGTGACGGCCAGGCTGCGCAAGCAGCTCGACGACGCCGGCGCCCAGCGGGATCGTCTCAAGGAGGAACACGTCGCAGTCCTCGCTGCACGCGACCGCTTGGCGCATGAGGCCGAGGAACGGCACATCGCGAATGAACGCCGCCTCCTCGCGGAGGTCGACCGCTCGCGCGAGGAAACCAAGCGCACCGCGCATGCGGCTGCCCAAGCCGCGGTGCGGGAACAGACTGCGCTGGCGAAGTTCGCCGAGCATCTGACTGCCGTACGAGACCAGCTCGCCGAGGAGCAGCGCACCTCGCGCACCGAGAGCGCCGCCGCGAAGGCCGAAATCGTCGCGGCGCGTGCCGCGGCCAGCGATGCGGCAAATGCGCACGCGAGTACAGAGCAGCGGATGCGCGAGCAGACGGGCGCCCTCACCCAGGCCCGCACCGAACTTGGCCACGCCCTTGCACGGCTGCAGGACATCCAGGCGCTCCATGACCGGGAAATGAATTCACACGAAGCGACACGCCAGATGCTGCAGCGCGCGATAGATCCCTCCGGCGCGCCGATGGCCGCCGACGGCACAAGAGGTTCGCCGGCGCGCGCGCCCCGTAAACGCTGAGCCGCATGTTCTATGCATGCAACTGGCCCGCGTAGGCATCGCGAGCTATTGGCCCGGCCCTTGCACGCTTATCACCGTGTATCGCAATCCTGGCCGCAGACAGAACTCCACAGATCGCGCCCAACTGTTTATCGTGGTCAGTGCGCTCCCAGGACGAGGCGTAAGAAATCTCCGCTTTGCCTAAGGGCCCCGTACTCTGCTTGACGAAGGCCAAGCCCGGCGGCTCTCCTCTGCTGCCGACGCCCCGATTCGCAATGGGCTGATTCGTAGCCTCCTGCACGAAGCATCAAAGGCTGATCGCCGCGATCCCGGCCAGCACGATCACTCCCCCCGCAATGCGGCGTGCCAGATTGCCCTCGTGAAAAAGCCAGCACGCCAGAAAGGAGCCGATGACGATGGACGACTCGCGCAGCGGCGCGATGAGCGCAACAGGCGCGCTCACCATGGCAGTGAGAACAAGGATGTAGGCAAGCGGCGATAGCACGGCCACGATAAGGATCGGTACGGCGTCAGCTCGCAAAACGGCAGGAATCCGCCGCCGCCGCAGCAGCGCGATGGGGGTCAGGACCAGGCCTTGCAGCAGAAGCGTGCCTGCGTAATAGCTCACGGGCGCCAGGTGCCACGAGGTGATCGCATAGCTGTCCCAGAGGGTGTATCCGGCAATGGTGGCACCGGTCGCGGCCCCCCACAAGATTCCCGGTACTGCGCGGCTGCTCCCGCTTCTGAACAGATTGCCGACGACGACGAGGATGCCCGCGACGATGAGGAACGCCCCCAGCATTGCGACCGTGGTGAGCCGTTCCCCCAGCAGCAGAACCGCGAACAGCATCGTCAGCATGGGCCCCGTGCCGCGGGCGACCGAGTAGACCACTCCGAGCTCCGCGCGGTCGTAGCCAGCCTGCAGGATGAGCGAGTACGCGATGTGCAATGCCGCTGAGACCGCAGAACCCACCGCGAGCCGCCCATCAAGCACCTCCTGCCCGTCGGCCATGAGGGCGATGCCTAACGGCACGCAAATCAGCGCCGAAGCGCAGGTATAGGCCCACACGAACAGAAAAGTATCTCCACGCTTGAACTTCGAGGCGATGTTCCACAGCGCATGAGCTGTCGCCGCGGCGAGGACGAGCGCGACCGTGCCGGGATGCATCAGGAAAGATCGGGCAGGTCGATGCCAGCGCGCTCTGCGCGGCGGCTGCGCTCCGGATCGCGCAGGGCGAGCATCGCGACCAGCGCATCAATCACGACGAGTTGAGCAAGCCGGCTTCCCGCTGCCGCCATCTGCGCCGGCAGTGGAGCGCCGCCAACGACCAGCGCGATGTTCGCAAGGGTCGCCAATGGTGTGCCGTACTGATTCGTGATGGCGATGAGCGACGCGCCAGCGGAAGCAGCAGCATCGGCAATCGCGAGGGTGGTTGATGTACGGCCGGTTGAACTGACGGCGATGACAACATCGCCAGGGCCAAGGAGGCGTATCGCGATCATCGCCGACAGGTGATCCGGAATACCGACGGTCGTCACGCCGACGGCGCGCAAACGGAAAACCGCGTCGGCGGCGACTGTCGCCGACGGGCCAGCACCGTATGCGATGACCTGCCGAGCAGACCGGAGCAAGCAGACCGCTTCATCAAATGCCGGAAATTCAACGGCCCCGGCGAGCGCGGTAAGTGCGTGGGTGCCTGCGCGAATGGTTGTTTCGAGCACCGTGGCCGATGTCGCATCCGCAGCGAGCACTTCAGGAGGCGCGAAGAACTGGGTGGTGCCGCGGGCGCGAGCGATTTCGATCTTGAGTTCGGTGAAGCCGGTGAACCCGATGGCGCGGGCAGCGCGAACAACGCTCGGTGGCGAAACGCCAGCACGTGCCGCAACCTGCGCGGTCGTATTCGCGCCGACGAACAGGGGATCGGCGAGCAGAAGCGCCACGACCTTCGCTTCGCTCGCGGCCAAAGCTCCGCAGCGCGCCTGAATGCTCCCCAACCATTGCCTCAACCGATCCTCGCCCGAAGAAACTGCATTACCAACTACTTCTTTCATCCGTAATATATTACATCGCCTGAATGAGAGAGAACTCACCATGGACCCGGAATTCAGTAAAACCATCGCAGTCGTCGGGCCAGGTGCCATCGGCTCCACGATCGCGGCGATGCTGCACGAGGCCGGGCGCACGCCGATGTTGTGCGGCCGCACGTCCCGCGATCATCTGAAGTTGCACGATGGCGAGCGGCTCATCACCATTCCTGGCCCGGTTCGGACGGATCCCAGGCAGATCGGTCAATCGGTAGAAGTCGTGTTTCTGGCCGTCAAGGCGACACAGACCGAAGCGGCGGCAGCGTGGCTTGCGGCATTGAGCGGTCCCCAGACCGTCGTATGCGTTCTGCAAAACGGGGTGGAGCAGTTGGAGAAGGTCGCCTCATGTTGCCCGCGCGGGCGAATCGTCCCCGCGGTGGTATGGTTTCCCGCCCAGGCGCAGTCCGATGGCTCGGTGCGTCTGCGCGGTGATGTGCGCCTCAGCCTGCCTGACACTTCGCCTTCCCGCGTCATAGCCAAGGCGCTCAAAGACACCCGCTGTGTCGTCGACCTGGCGACGGATTTCCAATCTGTCGCATGGCGCAAGTTGCTGCAGAACGCAGTCGCCGGACTCATGGCGCTCACGCATCGCCGTTCGGGCATGTTCTCCCGGTGCGACATCTCCAGGCTCGCTCTGGCCTATCTGCACGAATGCTTGGCGGTGGCCCGTGCCGAAGGCGCTGAACTCGGCGACGAGGTACCGCAGGCCATACTCGACAAGTTTCTGGCCTCTCCCGCCGACATGGGGACATCCATCCTCACGGATCGCGAAGCCGGCAGGCCACTCGAATGGGACGTTCGCAACGGTGTCGTGTCACGCCGCGGCCGGGCTCACGACATTCCGACGCCGATCAGCGACATTTTGGTGCCGCTCCTCGCCGCTGCGAGCGATGGCCCCGGTTGATTCCCACCTACGCTTTCGCTGTCGTTACATGCCGTCGGGGGGCGGGCTCCGCACCCAGCGCCTGCAGCAGCACCCTGCGTCCTGCAAGGTACGCCTGCGATGGATTGTCGTAGGTCCACAGCGAAGTGGTGATCTCCACCACGGCGTCCGGTGTTGGACGCTCCAGGATGACCCAGACGAACCTTTCGTTGGGCGGCACCGCCTGCACACGAAGACTCAGTGGGGCGTCATCCATGGTCACGGGCCGGCCCATCCTTGTAGCGATCAACCGCCAGGCGTGCCTGCTTGCATGCGAAGCGCAGGCCTTCGCCCGTGGAGACCGCGCGGCTCCCGGTCGATCGCAACCGGGACGCGCTGGCCGTCCTGCATGTTTAGAGGCAGCGGCCTTCTTGCTCGTGGAGCACGACGTCGATCCAGATCCCGCGGTAGACGAAGGAATGGCGCATTACCCTGACGCATGCGAAAGACATCGTGAAGGCCGAGTTGCCGAAGCCGTAGGGCGAGCCGATGGCCACGACGCCGTCGCCGGGCTCCACGCTCGCCGGGTCGCCGATGCGCACGGTGGGCAGCCCGCTCGCGTCGATCCTGAGCAGCGCCACGTCGGCCACCGCGTCGAGGCCGACCAGCCTGGCCTTGCACTCACGGCGGTCGGGCAGCTTCACGTTGATCTGCGTGCCGCGAGCGACCACGTGCGCGTTGGTCAGATCAGTCCGTCGTCGCTCACGATGAAGCCCGTGCGCAGGCTGCTGCCGTCGGGCACGCCGCGCAGTCGCCGATGCGCGCGAAGCCCCGTTGCGCGCATCAGATCATGCTGAGCGTGAGCTGCAGCACCATCGGCTGGCGCATGTCGCGCGGCGGGGGCTCGGCCAGCGGCTGTGCGACAAGCAGCGTGCGCAGGTCGGTGTCGGCCTGCGCGTCGCCCAGCGAATCGAAGGCCACGCGCTCGATCCTGCCGCTGGGCGCGACCCACACGCGCACCACCACCGGCGCGGGTGGCGTGGGCTGGCCTTCCTTCAGCATGCGCGCCTGCATCCACGCGTGCAGGCGCATCACCGTCTCGCTGGCGGGATCGCTGAGCGTCGCCTGCAGCTGTCCCCCGGCCAGGTTGGCGTACCTGATCCAGTGCTGCGGCACCTGCTGCTGCGCCTGGGCCGGCGGACTCAGCAGCGCGGCGGCGCTCGCCAGCCCGAGGCCGAACCAGCCAAGTGCGACGCGCGCGCGATCCCAGAATGGAAAGGACCTGCCGGCGGGCTTCGCGGCGGCGCCCGTCTTGGGCGAAGACGACGGGGAGGACGGAAAAGAAGCGGTCATGGGGCTTTCTGGAAACAGAAGCTCGGTGGCCCGGCACGCGGCGCGGGCGGGCATCGGGCCGGGTGCACCGAAGGACGCGGACCGTTCACTCGCTCGCGTCCGCATCTGCGCCCGTGCCCAGGCCTCCGGCCTTCGCGCGCAAACTGTCTGCCAGCGCGCGCCGTGCGGCGCCGAGTTCCGCCATCGAGATGTTGAGCTCGGCCATGGTCTGCGCGAGCAGCGCGAGCAGGGCCGCGCGTTGCTTCTGGCGGACGGCCTCGGCCCGGCGCGCGCGCTGGGCCTGCCGGCCGGCAGCGAGGATCACGCGGCCGGTCGGCGAATCGTGGATGTCGCCGGCCGGCGCGCTGCGCTGCATGGCGCGCATCCTCAGGCTGCGGCGGCTTCGTTCCGGGCCGCGTTGGTGTCGTGGCTGGCCTCGCTGCCGTTCGCGGCCTCGGCGCGCGTCTGCGAGGCGGGGCCGTAGTTGCGCAGGTGCAGGAAGAACTCGCCCATCATCTGCATCCACAGCCGCACGGCGAATGCGAGGTAGGCGGGCGTGACGCCGCCGGCCACCACCACGTCCATCTCGAGCACGACGAAGTCGCCGTGCTGCGCCACGCGCGCGAAGCGCTTGGTGCGGTGCCACGAGGCGAGCACGGCCTCGGGCAGCGTGCCGCCCTGCACATGCAGCGGGCAGCTCAGCGTGAAGTCGGTGAACTGCGTGGTGGTGACGGGGTTGCCCCACAGCACCTGGAAGCCGATGCCGTGGCTGGCGCTGTGCAGGCGCACCACGCCGTCCTGCTCGATGGCGCTCACGGCGGCGCCGGCGGCCTTGATGGCATCGGACACCTGTTCGGGCGTGACGGCGTCCAGCAGCTCGGGATGGGCGGCCATCGAAGGATCGGTGGCATCGTTTGCGTCGGTGCGCGTCGAAATGTTGTCGTTCATGTTGGACCCTGTGGATTGGTTCGATCAGTTGGTTTTCTCGAGCGCCGCGTCGAGTGCGGCGGCGTCGATGCTCAGCGTGGTGGCCGGCGCGAGTTGCGCGAGGTAGGCCTGCATGAGCTGTTGCTGGCGCTGCTGGCGCAAGGCGCCTTGCAGCTGCGGCTTCATCTCCTCGAGCGTGGCGGTGCGCGCCGGGGTCACCTCGAGCAGCTTCACCACGTGGAAGCCGGCCTCGGACTGCACAGGCTCGCTGACCTGTGCGGGCTTGAGCTTCGCGATGGTGTCGCGCAGCTCGGGCAGCATGCGTGCGAGCGGCAGCGTGTCGACTTCCCCGCCGCGCTCGGCGCTGCGCTTGTCCTGCGAATTCGCGCGCGCCACTGCGGCGAAGTCGCCGCCGCGGGCCTGGCGCGCGAGCTTGCCGGCCTCTTCGCGCACCTTGGCGACGGCGGCCACGCTCTTGTCGGGCGTGGCAAGAAAGATCTGCGCCACGCGATAGGCGGCGGGCAGGTTGTAGCCGGTCTTGCCCTGTTCGTAGGCGGCCTGCACGTCGGCGTCGGACGGGAAACCCGCCGGCACCTGGCTCACCGAGTCGATGTAGCTGGTGCTCACGATGCGCGCGGTGATCTCGCGGATGGCCGCGTCGATCTTCGCCTTCACCTCGGGCCGGTCGGGCCAGCCCCTGGTGCGCGCATCGCGCAGGACGGCCTCGCTCAGCAGGCGCTGGCGCAGCCAGCCGTCGAGCGCGGTGCGGTCGGCCTTGACGGCGGCGCGCTCGTTCTCGGGCAGCGCCTGCAGCAGCTTCTCGACCTCGTCCTGGCGGACGGACACGTCGCCCAGGCGGGCGACCACGGCAGTGCCTGGTGCCGGTGCCTGCGCACTGGCGGCGCCGACCGATGTCGCCAGCAGGACGAAGGCCGCCGCCGATGTGGTGGTGATGCGCTTCATGGCTTCTGCTCTCCGGCGGCAGGCGCCGCGCCGGTTGCCGCAGCGGCAGCAGGTGCCGCTGGTGCCGCGGCCGGCGCCGGTGCGTTCACCGTGCGCACGTCGAACTTGCTCTCGTAGAGCCTGTCGCCGTACAGCTGCGCGATCTGCTCGAACTTGACGCGGCTTTGCGCTGCGAACGGCTGGCGCGACGCGAGCACGGTGCCCACGTCGACGGTCTCGTAGGCGCGCAGGATCTCCTGGCCCACGGCGTAGAGCTGCGCGTTCTTGGTCTCGCACTGCGCGATGGCGGTGCGGTGCGTCGCGGCCTCGCCCGCAAGGCGCTGCCGCTCGGCTTCCGATGCGCGTGCCATCTTCAGCAGCTCGTCGTAGGCGCCGCGGTACTGCGCGATCTGCGCGGCGGCCTTCTCGCCGGTGGCTTGCGCCTGCTGGCGCAGTTGCTGGCTGCCGGCCAGCGCCGCCTCGCGCGCCTGGCGCTCGGCCGCGAGCTGCGCCTGGCTCTGCGCCAGTTCCTTCTTCAGCGCTTCGAGTTCCGGCTTCGCCGGTGCGGCTGCACCACCCGCTGCCGGCGCCTGTGCCGCGCCGCCGGGTTGCCCCGATTTCAGCACCGCCAGTTCGTTCTGCGCCTGCTGGAGCTGCGTGGTCGTCGCACGCAGCTGCGCGCGAAGCCGCTCCTCCATGCTCTGGCCGCCGGGCTGCTGCTGCGCGTGCGCCACGCCGGCCGGGCCCGACAGCGCTGCCAAGGCGGCGAGCACCAGCGCCGGGACTGTATTTCCTCTGGACACGGCTGGCTCCCTCCTAGAAGCGCGCATTGAATTCGAGCTGCAGGGTGTCGATCGACTGCGGCGGCCCGTAGACCTCCTTGGTCGAGATCCAGCGACCGGTGAACCACATGTTCTTGTCGATCGCGTACGAGCCGCCCAGGAAGTAGCCGCGCGCGTTGGTGCCGCCGCCGTGGAAGGTCGAGTCGTTGTAGCCGTCGGGCATCGCATCGGGTTCGATGCGCTTGTAGCCCGCCAGCACGTTCCAGTCGCCGCGTGCGGCCGGTGCCGGCTTGCCGTAGGTGGCCTGCAGCATGTAGGCGTTGCCGCCACTCTTGAAGTCGGCCTGCGAGGTGCCGCCGGTGGGGCCGAAGTTGTTCACGATGGCGCCGCGGATGCCGGCACGGTTCCAGATGTCCCTGGCGTCGTAGGCCGTGTTCTTCACGAAGTTGGCATCCAGGCGCAGGTTGTTGCCTGCCACCGCGGTGTCCCAGCGCAGGTTCAGGTCGATCAGGCGGAACTTGGAAGCCAGCCCCACGTACTGCGGCTGCGGTGTGCCGGCCGGGTTGAGCGGATCGAGCGAGATGTCGCGCAGCAGCATGAGCGTGTTGCCCTTCTGCATGAAGGCGGGGCGCGACCAGTCGGTGCTGCAGCCGTCGGCGCCCGCGTACAGCGCGCAGGGCTGCGAGACCTGGCCGCTGATGTTGCGGAAGTTGTAGTACGCGAGCGCGCCGCGCACGCGGTTGTCCTCGTCGAGCTTCCAGTCGGCGCCGAACTGCGCACCGAGCAGCCACTTGTTCTCGCTCTTCGCCTTGTCCTGGCTGCGGCTGGGCGCGTTGTCCGAGGAATACTCCAGCGGGATCAGGCCCAGCGTGCCGAACAGCGTGAGGTCGCGGTTGGAGGCCAGCTTTTTCTCGAACTGCGCGGCGATGCCGTCGAAGTTCAGGTCGCTCGAGTACAGCAGGTCGGTCGACATGAACGGATTGCCGAAGCGGCCCGCCGTCACCGTCAGCCAGTCGACCGGCTTGTGCGAGATCCACATCTGGTCGAGCCACACGCTCTTCTTGCCCAGGCCGCCGCCCAGGGTCTGCGTGGTGGACACCGGGCTTTCGTCGCTGCCCGAGGCCAGGCGCACGCCGGCCTTGGTGTTCTCGGTGATGTCGGCGTACACGCCCAGCCGCGCGCGGGCGCGGAACAGGTTGCGGCGGTCCTGGCGCGTGTTGAGCAGCGAGGGCAGCGCGAGGTTGGTGTTCGGGTTGACGTCGTAGCCCGAGCCCTTGTTGAGCTCGGCCCAGTTGATCTCGATATTGCTGTTGTTGCCGGCGTAGCCGCGCGACTCGTTGCGCACGCGCACGTCGCCTTCCACGCGGATGCGCTTGCTCCACTCGGGCGTCTCGTTGGGCGCGGCCCAGCCCTCGTCCTTGGCCTGCGCCATGACCTGCGCCTTGACCTCGTCGCGGATCTGGTCGCGCACGGTCTGCGAGATGTAGGGCACGCGCACGTCGCCCGGCGCGAGGCGCACGCCGCCGGCCGTCACGGCCGACGCCGCGGTGGCCGAGGCGGCCATGCGCTGCGCCTGCTGCGCCGCCATGGCTTCGGTCTGGGCCTGCGCCAGCAGCGCCTCGCCCACGTCCTTGGCGAGCGTGCCGCTCTGGATCAGGCCGCGGATCAGCTTGACCATCGCGGTCTCGGCGGGCGCCGGTGCGTTTTGGGCCGCGACCGGCGCGGCCGCCAGGACGAACACGGAGGCCACGGCCGCCGCGAGCGCGCACTGGCGCAGGATCGGCATCGCGCGCCGGCTCGGAATTCGTTGTTGAAGTTGGTTCATCGCTTCGTTCACAGGATTGATTGGGACAGTGGGGGCTGCGGCGCGCGGGCGTACCGCGCTCATGGCCTGCGCCCCCTCATGGACACGCGCATCGGGAATCGCGCCGACGCGGGCGGCTTCTCGTCGATGCGGTCGAGCCCGCGCACCAGCGCCAGCACGGCCTCGTCGATGTCGCTCGTGCCGGTGCCGCGCACCAGCTGCGCGCGCACGGTCTTGCCGTCGGCGCCGAGCCACAGGTCGATCTGGATGTCGTCGAACACGAGCTGGCGGGTGCGCGAATCGCGCGACAGCGCCTGCTGCAACAAGGTGGCCACGTAGCGGCCGTAGGAGCCGCTGCCCAGGCCGCCGCCGGCACCGGTGCCGCTCATGCCGCCGCCGCTGCCGGCCTGGATGCCGAACGCGTCGTTGCCGGCCTGCGCGGCGCTGTCCATGGTCACCGGGTCGCCCAGGTCCTTCGACGGGCTGGGCGGGGTGTCGTCCTTGGGCGGCTCCAGCGGCTCGACCGGCTTGGGTTCCGGCTCGGTCACGGGCTTGATCTTTTCCGGCTCGGGCTCGGGCAGTTTCTCGGGTTCGGGCGGAGGCGGCGGCGGGGGCGGCAGCATCAGCATCGGCGCATCGGCCACCACGCGTTTCGTGCTCGCGGTGTCCGACAGCAGGTGCCACACCAGCGCCACCAGCGCGGCGGCCATCGCCAGGCCGATGAACCACCCGCCCCAGCGGCGCCACAGTCCGTCGGGACGGCGCGCGGCGGCGGGAGAACTCGCGTCGCGAGGTTTCACTCTGCGTTCCTCACTTCTGCTTGCCGGTCACGAGGCCGATCTGGTTCAGCTCGATGCGGCGCAGCAGGTCGAGCACGTCGATCACCTTCGCGTACTGCACGCTGGAGTCGCCGCGCACGATCACGGGAAAGTCGGGCGACAGCGCCTTCTCGGTGCGCAGGCGCTCCTCGAGCTCGGGCAGCGTGACCGGGTACGCATCGAGGAACACGTTGCCCGCGTTGTCGATGGTGATGGCCTTGGTCTTCGGCTTCTCCAGCGCCACCGAGGCGCTGGCCTTTGGCAGGTCGACCTTGATGCCCGGGATGCTGGCGTTGCTGGTGAGGATGAAGATCACCAGCACCACCAGCAGCACGTCGACGAAGGGCGTGATGTTGATGCCGCCCGCGCGCTTGCGGGTGCCGAACTTGGCTGCGGTATTTGCCATGCTGCCTGGTCCTCAGGCGCGCTTGGCGACGACCTGCGGCATCGAGCGGCCTTCGCCCTGCTCTTCTGCCAGGCGCGTGACGAACTCGTCGACGAACACGGCCATGTCGGCGCCGATGGCATCCGAGCGCGAGGCGAGCCAGTTGTAGCCAAAGAGCGCCGGGATCGCGACGCCGAGGCCGGCGGCGGTACACAGCAGCGCGGCGGCCATGCCGGGCGCCACCGAGTTGATGTCCACCGCGCCGGCCATGGCCGCCACCACGAACACCAGCATGATCCCGATCACGGTGCCGAACAGGCCCACGTAGGGCGCGCCTTCGATGGTGGTCGACAGCCAGTTCATGCGCTTGGACATGCGCTCGGTCTCGCGCACCATCACGCCGTCCATCGCGGCGCGGATGGCGCCGATGGTGGCGGCCGACACCGCGCTCAGGTCGTAGCCGCGGTCGTGGCGGCGGCGCATCTCGTCGATGGCCACTTCGTACAGGCGCCACAGCGACGAGTCGGCGCGCACGTCCTGTGGCACCGTGTTGTTGACCGCCAGGCGGTCCAGCGGCGCGCCGGCGGCTTCGCGGAAGTGCTCGATGAAGGCGGCGTTGGCGCGCGAGGTGGCGCCGTAGCTGCGGCCCTTGCCGATCATGATGGCCCATGACAGCGACATCATCAGGCCCAGCAGCCCCACGACGACCCAGGCGTCCAGCGGCATCGCGGCCAGGATGAAGCCGAAGTGGCTCTTGCCGGCCTGCTGCTCGTCGGCGCCGAACACGGTCAGGCGCGACTCGGCGCCCTGCGAGACGGCGTCGGCCAGCAGCAACGCGTCGGCACGCGCCACCTTCGACAGGCGCACTTCGTCGATTGCGCCGGTGAAGGGCGAGAACGCGGCGGCCTGCGTGCCCTGGGCATTCGCGGCGGCGGCGGCCGTGGCCGGCGCATCGGCGCCGAGCGCCGCGGCGGTGTTCATCGCGGGCAGCTTGGCGGCCAGCGACACCGCAGGGCGTCCACCGACGAACAGCGCGACGCTGTCGCCCTCGGCCTTCACCGCGATGTGCGACCACTGGCCGGCCTGGATCGGCTGGCCCGGCGTGCTGCGCTGGCCGTTGACCTGCACGAAAGGCACGCCCTGGTCGATGCCGACCACCAGCTCGCCGGCGCCGTCGCGGCGTGCATAGATGGCCTGGCGCGCACCGAGCTGGTCGGGCTTGACCCATGCGGAAAAGGTGAGCGAACCGCCCGCCTGCACCGCCAGCGACGGCGTGGCGGGCAGCATCAACGCACCGTTGCCGAGCTGCGCGCCCTTGCCGATGACCGTGCCTTCGACGGGCACCGCAGGCGTCTGGCCGTTGTTGCCGTAGGCCGTGGTGTCGCGCGGCGGCACCGCGCCTTCGGCGAAGTGGTAGACCAGCGTGTAGTCGGGGTCGAAGCTGCGCTGGCCGTTGCCCGAGGCCGGGGCCTTGGGGTTGCCGTAGTACATCCACAGCTTCTGCGGCGTGCCGGCCGACACGTTGGGCACGTCCACCCAGATGAGCGCCATGCCCAGCAGCGGATCGAACTGCTCGATCTGGTGGTTGAGCACGGTCTTGTCGTCGGCCGCGACGAAGCGAAGGTCGGCGCCCGTTTCGCTGACGCCCTCGAACTTGAAGTTGCCGGTGTGCAGGCGCACCAGCACCGGCACGCGGCCGGCATCGCTGCCGATGGCGCCGGCCTGCGGACCGCCGTCGATGGTGACGGGCTTGCGGTAGGACCACTCGGCCTGCCACCAGGCGTGGGCCAGGCCCGGCAGGAGCGTGCTCAGCAGCGTGAGCACGATGAAAAGGATGCGTCGCATGACAGTTCTCCGGAAAACTCGTAGAGAGAAGAAATTGGGAAAGAGGAAGCGGAAGCCGCGCGCTCAGTAGTTCGCGGTCAGGCTGAAATTCACGTTGGCGTCGTGCCGTTTGGTGCGGGGACCGTCCTTCAGCGGATAGCCGAAATCGACCCGGCCCGAGAAGTACTGGCCTACCTTGAAGGTCGTGCCCACGCCCACCGAGGCGAGCTGGAACTTGTCGGCCTGCTCGGGCAGCGGACTCTTCAGGCGCAGCCGCGCGGCATCGACGAAGCCGTACACGCGCCAGTTCTCGACCCAGCTGCCCAGGAAGGTCAGCGGCTGGCTGCGCAGCTCGAGCGAGCCGACCACGCCGTAGTCGCCGGTGGCCTCGGCCGAGAGGTAGCCGCGCACCGAGTTCATGCCGCCGCCGGCGATCTGTTCGCTCGACACCAGCGGCGAGTCGGTCATCTGCGCGTTGACGCGGAAGGCCAGCTGCTGGCCGCCGTCGAAGGTGTGCGTGCCGTTGAGATCGGTCTTCAGCACCATGAAGCTCGGCGAGGACTTGTAGCGCTTGTAGTCGAAGGCGGCCCAGTCGCTGCCGTACTTGAACGAGCTGCTCGTGCCCACCACCAGCGACAGGCCCACGCCGTACTGGCTCTTCTCGGTCTGGCGAAGGCCGGTGTACGACAGCGTGATGGGCGCGTACTTCAGCGGCACCGTGTCGCCGGTGCTGCCGAGCTGCAGCGCTTCCTTGTTGTTCTTGAAGTCGACGCCCACGCTGAACGCGTGCCACCAGTTGCCGGCGTTCGGCATGGTGTAGATCGCCTTCAGCCCGAACGAGTGGCCCTTGCCGAGCACGCTGGTGCCGCCCACGGTGGCCACGTTGCTGTCGGACACGTAGGCGTTGCCCTCGACGGCCCAGTTGATGCCGGCGAACGGCGCGTTGTACGAGGCCGAGAACACCTTGGTCTGGCTCAGGTCCTGCGGCGCGCCGAAGAAGCTGATGGAGGCGCTGTGGCCGAGCTGCCAGAGGTTGTCGTGGCCGAGCGATGCGCTCGCGCGCAGCTTGCGCGTGTCGGCGCTGTAGTCGTTGTTGAGGCCCACGCTGGCGCGCCACGGGTTGCTGTCGTCGACCTTCAGGTCGACGTCCATCGTGCCGGGCATCGTGCCCTGGCGCACCAGCGGCATCACCTGCCGCTTGGGACCGCGGTTCAGCGCGGTGAGTTCGGTCTGCGCCTGCGTGAAGTTCGGCACCGAGCCTTCCTTCAGCGCGGGCACCTGCTCTCGAACGTCCAGCGGCGAGCTGTATTCGGCCCCCACAACGCGCACGCGGCCCACGCGCGTCTCGTTGACCTGCAGGAACACCACGCCCTGCGTGACCTGCTGTTCGGGCAGGTCGACGTAGACCGACTCGTAGCCCGCCGCCTGATAGGCCGCGAGCAGCGCGTCGCGCGCGGCCTCCACGTCCTTCAGCGTGCGCTCGGGCCCGAGGAACGGCGTGACCGCCTTCTCGATGGCGCGTTCATCGAGCACGGTGTTGCCGCGCACGATGTACTCGGCGATGTCGACCTTGCGCACGGATTCCGCCGATGCGGGCGCGGGAGCGGCCGAGGGTGCGCTCGCGTTCTCGGGCGAGGGTGCGGGTGCGGAGTTGCTCGCGGGTGCGGTGGTGGCCTCGGGCGCGCTCGCCTGCGCGAAGACCGCGCCCTGCGCGCCCATCGCCATCACCGCCAGCCACACCGCCCTCCAGCATGTCGGTGGACCGTTCTTCTTCATGTCGTGCATCTACAGCTCGTTCTAGGGAATGAATCGCTGTGCAGCACATGATGGAGAGTCTTCATGTCGCTGCTGCGTACCGCTATCTAGACGCGCGGTGTTCGCGGCGACTGCCGTTTGTCACAAAAACTTCATTGAAAAAGTCATACCCGGGCGTTTCGCCTGCCTAAGAAGAAGGGCCTCCGAAAACAGGCCCTGCGCTTTCGACGCCGCGATGGATGGACGGCGGATTTCTTTCACCGCTTTGCGACAGTGGCGCGCGTTGCTCGTGCACGCATGCAGCGGTCCTGCTCTCTTGTTCTCCTGCTTCCGCGCGGGGGCGAACCGTCTTCCGTTCGACTTGTGCCGTGCATAGACTTGCCGGCTTCACGCATGCGGTCGGCGCACGTCAACGTGGGAGGTGGGATGGGCAGCTTTCGTTTGTGCGGCATGGCCGCAGTGGCCGCGCTCGCTTCCGGCATCGGCTTGCCGGCACGCGCGGCCGATGCCGCGCCGGCACCCGCGTCGTCGTGCATCGAGGTGACCGTGAACGGCGAGCGCGTGCCTTCCTACGACTGCATGACCGACAAGCTTCGCCCGTCCGCCGCAGCACCGGGCGCGGCCGGCCAGGGCCTGGCCTCGGAGGCCATCGTGCAGCGCCCTTCCAACCAGCTCGGCCTGTTCAACCGTGCCGCGACCGAACACCGCATGGGCAACACGTTCGGAACCTCGGTGTACCCGCAGCGTCCGCCCGCCGCGGTGCCGTCCTCGCCGCTGATGCCGGCGCGGTAGGCGTCGCAAGGGCGGCCCTTCGGCGGGCGCTCGTTCCTTGCGCGCCCGCCCTCCCCGCCTCGCGCCGCCGCTTCAAGCCGTCGTTTCAAGCCCGCGCGCACGACGCACCGGCCGACACGGGCAGGTGAAGCAGTGCCTGCCGCATCATGGTGTCCACCCTGCGCAGCGACATGCCATGGCGCACCGCGACCTCGTGCCGCGTGAACTCGTGCACCCGCAGCGCGACCAGGATGTCCTGGTGCCGGTTGGGCAGCCGCTGCATCGCACGGTCTACCGCCTTCAGGTCGGAGCGCGCCTCGGCGATCAGTTCGGGGCCGGGCGAATGGTCGGGCAGGTGTTCCAGCGTGTCGTTGGCGTCGCCCGCGTACTGCCAAGGCCGCTCCGCGCGCAGGCGGTCCACGGCAGCGTTGCACGCCACTCGAAAGATGTAGGCCACGGGGCTTTGCACCGGGGCCTCGACGCGCGGAGCGGCCAGCCGCAGCCAGGCCTCGTGCAGGCTCTCGCTGGCGGCATCGGCGCAGCCCAGATGGCGCGCGAGCCGGCGATGCAGCTCGGCGTAGTTCTCCGCCAGCAGGGCCCGGAAGTCGGGCAGCGAGGCAGGGTCGAGCCCTGCGGCCTCGCCGCAGGGCGCATGCATGAGCGTGGTCATGGCGCGGCCGTAACTAGCGTCCGCGCGGCAGGCCGCGGCGCTCGCTGTCGCTGAGCCGCGCGATCTGCGCGTCGGTCAGCGCGCCATGGCCCACCATCTGGATGAAGCCCGACGGGTCGTAGCTCGCCTGCTCCGCCGGCGTGCGCCGCACCTCGCTGCCGGCACCCGGGCCCGCGCCGCCCGCGGGCTCTTCCCCGAAGCCCAGCACGCGCACGGTGAACACCGAGGGCAGCGCCTGCCGCTGCGACGCGCGCTCTCGCTGCAGCACGTCCTGCGCAGCGGCCGCGGCCTGCGATGCGGCCGCGCTCGCGTTGGTGAGCGCGCCGACGTTCACCGCCGCGATCGTCGGAATGCCCACCGACTCGCCCTTGACCGCGATGTTGGCCGCGTTCACCACCTGCAGGGCCGCGAGGTTCACGTTGCCCGACACGCGGATGCCCGCCTCGCCCGCGTCGATGGTGCCCAGCGGCGCGATCAGGTCGATGTCGCCGGCCGGCACCTCCGGGATCGGCGCCAGCGTGGCGATGCCCGCGCCGGTGCTCGGCACGTTCGACGACAGCGTGACGTTGCCCCACTGGTCGTACTCGCGCTTGGGCGGCGTGTAGACCACCGTGGTCTTGGAGCCGCGCCCGGCGTTGATGTCGCCCTCGGCCGACCAGCCCAGGATGTGACCGCCGAAGGTGGTCATGATGCGGCTCTGGCCCAGCAGGATGCTGCCCAGCGAATACAGCGAGATGTCGCCCGCGCCCTGCGTGATGACGCCCGGCGTGACACCGCCCTTGGCCACGGGCGCGTCGCCCTCGATGCCGAACAGCTGGGCGCCGCCCGGGGTCAGCATCTGGATGCCGCCGCCGAACAGCGTGTTGACGCCGCCCGAGCCGTACATCGTGATGTCGCCGCGGTAGCTGACGGCCTTGCCCGTCGCGTCGGTCTCGGGAAACAGCGCCGCGGTGGCATTGCGCCCGCGCAGGTAGCTGCCGAAGCGCTTGCCCTCGGTGTCGTTGTACTCGCGCCCGCCCGCCTTGAGTTCGGCGAAGTACACCTGCCGCGCGAACACGCGCTGCTGCGCGGCCGGCAACGCGTCGAAGAAGGCCTGCGCCTCGTTCGCCGTGCCGTCGAAGCCCAGGCCGTTGCCCTTGTCGGACAGCCATGCGAACAGCTCGGCCTCGTAGGTCTTCACGACCTTGCCGGGCTGGTCGGCCAGCGCCGCGCCGCTGTCGGCAAGGTTGGCCGCGCCGAGGTAGCGGGCCAGGAAGCCCGCATAGTCCGCGCCCTGCGCACCGGTGCCCGCCATCATCACGATGCTGGCGCCGGGTCGCTTGTCGCCCGGCGTCACCGGGCCCAGGCTCATCACGGCGGCGCGGTCTTCCATCACGATGTTGCGGCCCGCGCTCACTTCCAGCGTGCCGGGGCCTGCCACGTTGAAGCTGCTGTAGAGGATGTCTCGGCCCGCCACCACGCGCGAGACGTCCTGCGCGTGGTTGTGGATCGCCACGTTGCCGGTGGACGCCGCGCCGGTGTTCAGGCCGCTGCCCAGGCTCACTGTCGTGGGCTGCCCGAGCACGGTGCCGGCGCCCACGATGTCGCGCCCGGCCATCACCCAGGTCGGCGCGGCGGCCTCGTACCAGGTACGGCCGTCCTCGCGCGCCAGGATCTCGCCGCTGCGCAGGCCCACGATGTCGCCCGTCATCGCATAGAAGCGCGAAGGTGTGCGCGGCGCGTCGGCGGCGGTGCCCGCATAGGTTTCGGGCACGAAGGCGAACAGCCGGAACGGATCGGTGCGCGTCGCCATGCGGAAGCCCTCGGTGCCGATGTTGCTGGCCACGCGCGTGTTGTTGTCGAACCCGGAGAACGCGGGGTGCAGCGGGCCGGGCATGGCCGCCGGGTCCGCGCCCGACTGGTCGATGGGGTAGCGGCCCATGAAGAGCGAGTCGCCTGCCAGCATCTCGAGCTGGCCGCTGTGCGACGGCGCGAGCAGCAGCGATGTCATCGACGCGAAGTCGTTGACACCGTCGCTCGACGAGTTGGCGGCCGCGCCGCTGTAGATGCTGCCGCCCGGGGCCACCGCGCGCAGGATCGCCGGATAGACATAACGGTAGTCGCTGGCCGACACGTTGGCGCTGGTCATCGACGAGGTCTGGGTCGACTCGCTCATCTGCGTGCTGGGGGTCAGGTTGCCGCCGGCGGAGAACAGGTCGATGGCGGTGCGGTCGGTCCACAGCGAGAACCAGCTCAGGCCGCCGCCGCCGTAGGCGCTCGAACCCACGCTGAAGGGCGAGCTGTTCTGCAGCTTCACGCGCCCCGGGTCGGCCGCCGCGCCCACCACGAGGTTGCCCAGCGTGTCGATGCGCATGGCCGAGTCGCCGGGAACGAGCACCAGGCCGCCGGTCGATTCGGCCCGGGTCGAGCTGAACGGGTCGAAGGCGCGCGGGTCCTTCAGGTCGCGCCCGCCCAGGATCATGCCGCCGATCGAGCCCGCGCTCAGCTGCGTCGCGCCGCGCAGGTTGATCAGTGCGCCCTGAAGGTCGTGGTTGGGAACGAAGGAGCTGTTGGCGTTGCCGCGCGCCAGTTGCGAGCTGTTCACGCCGCCGCCGATGCGCATGTCGATGTCGCCGCCGCCGGTGAGCACGAGGCTGCCGTCGTCGGCCACGCGCCCGGTGCTGCCGACCGCCACCACCAGCCCCTGGCTGCGCGCGGTGCCCTTGCGCTCGAGCATGCCGGCGTTGCCGCCGGCCTCGATCTGCACGTTGCCGCCGCCGAGCGCGCCGAAGCCGGTGAAGCCGACCAGCGAGGGCTTCACGTCCGCGCCGAACGCGCCAGAGGGTTCGCGGGCATAGCTGCCGAAGTTGATCCACCACGCCGTGGGCAGCTGCGCGCTGCCGTCGCCCTGACGCCAGAGCCAGTTGCCCACGCCGACGGTGGACTTCTGCGACACGTCCTGGGTCGTCGCGGTCAGCATGTCGCTCGTGAGGTTGCCGCCCGCGCGCACCGTGAGGTTGCCGCCGCCATCGGGAAACCACGCCTGGTAGACGCGCCCGTCGCCGGCCACCAGCGATTCGTAGTCGGCGCCGCCCGTGCCCAGCACGCTGGTCGCGCCGTTGGCGTTGCCGCGCGCCTGGTTGTGGCGGGCGTCGACGCCTGCCGACTGCGTGCCGGCGGTGTACATGCCGTAGAGCGAACGCACGTCGATGTCGCCCGAGGCGATCAGGTCGAGGTCACCGGTGCCGGTGCGCACCACGCTCAGGCTCTGGCCGTGCACGGCGATCGAGTTCATGGCCGAGCCGTAGTCGATGCAGGCCTCGGGCGTGAAGTCGCAGATCGGCAGGTACTCCTCCGGCACGGGCGTGCCGCCCGGGAAGTCGTAGCCGTTGCCGGGCGCCCATGCGATGCCGGTCTTGGTGACGCAGTCGTTCGGGTCCAGCAGCTGGCACAGCCACTCGTCTTCCGCCGTCACGGGCTGTCCCGAGGGCATGCCCCACGCGTTGTTCTCCGACCAGACCAGCGTGCCGCCGCCCTTGGTGGCGGTCGCACCGTAGTGGGTGTCGGCCAGGCGCAGGCTTCCGGCGTTCGCCAGCGCGATGCGGGTGTCGGCGGCGCCCAGGTCGGCGCCGGCTACCAGCCGCACCGACCACGATTCGCTGCCGGGCGCCAGCATCGGCGCCAGCGCCCAGTTGCGCCCGCGGGTGCCGTCGCTGGCGGGGCGCAGTTCGATGAAGCCCACGCCGTCCTCGAGCACCACCCGCGTCGTCGACGGAATCAGCGCGCCGCGCTGCAGGTCGAGCGCGCCCCTGAGCAGCACGGTATTGCGCGGCACGCCGTTCTCGAAGGCGAACGGCAGCGGCACGCCCTTGGGCCACAGCATGGCGTTCAGCGCGGTGCCGCTGGCCAGCAGCATGCCGGCGCCCAGTTGCGTGCCTGCGGGCAGCACGACATCGCTCTTGAGCAGCGTGCCGCGCGCATGCAGCAAGGCACCCGCCGCGTCGCGCACGTCGGCGGCCAGCACGGTGCCGGCGGCCAGGGTGATCGGCTGCGCCAGCGTCGCAGGCGCCGGCAGGCGCACCCCCTCGCCCAGCGTCAGCGCCTGCATCGGCAGGTCGTAGTTCAGCGTGGCGCCCGACGGAAAGCTCGTGCCGTCGGCCACGCGCACGTTGCCGATCGGCAGCACCAGGTCGCCGTTGTAGGGCTGCACGCCCGGCACCAGCGCCCAGCCGTCTTCCTCGGGCGTGAGCGGCGGCGGCGCGAAGCCGTCGTTGATGGTGCCGTAGACCTCCATGTTGCCGGCGGCGCGCAGCACCAGGCTGCCCGCCTCGCCCGAGCCGTACACGCCGGTCTTCTGCGTGCGCGGGTTGAGGCTGGCATAGCGGTAGCCCGACAGGTCGAGATCGCCCTGCACCACCAGGTCCCTGTCGGTCGCGATCTCCACGCCGGGGCGCAGGTGCAGCGCGTCGGCGTAGGTGGCGTTGTTCAGGCCCGCGAGCTTGCCGTGCAGCAGCGCGCCGTTGGCGAGCGCGGCGTCCATGAACTTCGTGCTCTGCACGTGCTTCTGGTCGAGGTAGGCCTGCGTGATCTCGCGGTAGGGGCGGCCGCTGATCGAGTCGAGCCCGTCCTTGATGACGGCCAGCGGATCGGTGTCGTCGTAGCGCCAGACCGCGTTGAGTGCGATGGAGCGTGCGCCGTCGATGGCCAGGCTGCCGCTGGCGTCGATCCGGATGTCGCCGCTGGTCTCGCCGGTGCGCGCCGCGTACAGCTCCAGCGTGCCGCGCTTCTGGCCGTCGTGCTGGCCGGGCTGGGTGCCCACCGTGGCGCCGGTGCCGTGGCGCAGGTCGATGCGCGCGCCGCCGGCCAGCGTGAGCACGCCGTCGCCGCCGTTGAGCTCGACCATGGCGCGGTTGGGCGCGTCGATGATCTGGCCACGGCTGTCCACGCGCAGCACCGTGCCGTGCGCGTCGAGCACCGCGGCGCCGCCGATCGTCAGTCCGTGCTTGCCCGCCAGGCGGATGCTGCCCACGCGCTCGCCGCTGGCGTCGATGGTGCCCAGCACCGTGAGGCTGCCGTTGTCGACCGACACGTTCACCTCGCCGGCCTTCAGGCCGTTGCCGATGGCGAGGTCGCCCTGCTTCAGCTGGAAGCTGCGGTTGCCGAACACCGCGCCGTCGTTCAGGCGCTGGTTGAGGCTCGCGAACTGGTCGTCGAGCGTGCCGCCGTCGCCCAGGCGCTGCGCGCGGATGTCCACGCTGCCCGCCTTGAACGGCACCAGCGTGCCGCCGGCATCGTAGTGGCCGCTGCCGGCGCCGAGGATGCGGCCCTGCAGGTCGACCACGCCGGCCGACGCGTCCAGCGCCACCGCCTTCAGCGTGCCGGCGCGGTTCTGCTGCGCCGACAGGTCGATGGTCGCGCCGGCCGCCTGGCGGATGCTGCCGGCCCGGCTCTCGAGGTCGATGTCGCCGCCCCAGCTGTACTTGTCGAGGTCGTTGAAGGCCAGCTTGCGGCCGCCCACGTCGAGCAGCGCACCGTCGGCCAGCGTGATGTCGCCCTGCGCCTTCATCGTGAGCTTGCCGGTGGGCAGCACGATGGCGGTGTCCACCACGATGTCGCGCGCCTCGAAGGAGAGGTCGGCACCCAGCGCCTGCACGCCCTTGGCCAGATCCGCGCCGCGCGCGCCGCCTCCGGGCGCGCCGATGCGCAGGCTGCCGCCGGCCGTGATGCTGCCGACCGCGCCGGCGTCGCCGGTGAGCAGCGGCGTCGATATCTCGAGGTTGCCGCCGCTGTAGGTGTAGCCCTTGCCGGTCTCGTACGCGCCCTGGCTCTGGTAGACCGCGAGGCTGCCCTTGCGGCTGCTGGTCAGGCGCTCGCTGGCACCCAGCTTCACGGTGGAAAAGCCGAGCGCGAGGCGCGCGTCGTCGTCCTGCCCGTTGTTCACCGCATGCGGCATGTCGCCGAGCTCGATGCGCTCGGCCTGGATGTCGAGCGTGCCGCTGCCCGTGCCCGCGCCGCCGCTCGCCACGGTGCCCGGCGCCTGCGTGGCGCCGCTCCAGATCAGGTTGCGCGTGCGGATGGTCGCCACATCGCCCGCCGAACCCGCGCCGTAGATCGCCGGGGTGCCAAGCACCAGCGTGTCCAGCCGCGACTTGCCCGTGGCCGGATCGATGGTGTCGAGCGTGACGTTGCCGTAGAAGTTGACGGCGTCGCGTGCCGTGAGCGTGAGCGACTCGAGCGCCGGCGCGCCGGTGCTGCTGTCGCCGTTCAGCAGGCGCTGCAGCACCTCCTGGTTGAGCGTGAGGCCGCTCGCCAGTACGCCGCGCGACTGCGCGTCGGCCAGCGCGGCGGCCGAGCCGGCGTTCACCGCGCCCACCGCCAGCGCGAGGTGGCGCGTGCCGTAGCGCGCGGCCTCGTCGAGCTCGAAGCTGCCGTTGGTGGCGGCCGTGATCGTGCCTTCGGAGTACAGCGTGGCGTTGGCGCTGCACGACGCGCTGTTGCACACGCCCAGCCGGATCGAGCCCTTGCCCGCGGCGGCAGGCGCCAGCACGTCGAGCCGGCCGTTCGACACGGCCAGCAGGTTCGACGTGTCGGGCTGGTAGACGAAGCCGTCGGCCGCGTCGTAGATGGCCGCGCCCTGGCCCAGCGTGGAGATGCCGGCGCCGGCCTCGACGGCCATGTCGCGGCGCGTTGCCAGGAACACCTCGGGGGCCTTCAGCAATGCGCCCGCGCGCAGCGTCACGTCGCTCGCCACGTCGTTGAAGCCGACATAGCGCCCGCTCTGCCCGTAGACCACGGCGGGCCGTGCGCCGACCACCAGCCGCTCGGCGTGCAGGCCGTTGAGCGTGTCCGCGCGCACCGAGGCGCCCTCGAAGCCCGGCGTGCGCGATTGGCCAGTGCCCACCACCTCGATCAGGCCACCCAGCAGCACGGCGCTGCCGCCGCGCCCGCCCTCGGCCGCCTGGAAGCGCGCGAGGCCCTCGAAGTCCAGCGACATGTCGCTGCGCCCGGCGCTGAGCACGAAGGTCAGCGAACCGGCATCGGCCGGCAGCACCGCGCGCGGCACACCCACGCGTGCGGCGTCGGCCCGCACGAAGTCGGCGTAGCTGGTCTCGTTGTATTGCGAGTACGTGCGCAGCACGTCGGCCGAGGTCACGATCACCTGCGTGGGAAGGCTGTCGCGCACGCCGGTGCCGGCCACCGACAGCTGCCCGGTGCTGGCCCAGGAACCGTTGCGCATCGCCAGCGCCTGCCCCGCGGGGCCGACGCTTTTCGCCGCGCCGTTGAGCTCCACGCGGAAGGCGCCCGGCAGCAGCGCATAGGTCGAGGGCATCAGCGTGTAGGTGCCCGCGGGCAGCCCCGGCACGCCGGCGCCGATGGTGATCTGCCGGCCCACCGCGATCGGCGAGGCGCCCGCCGGGCCGGTGGCCGGCGCGGCCACCGGCTGCACGCCCGGCACGATGGCTAACACCGCGTTGGTGGACAGCGAAGGCAGCGAGAAGCGGCCGTCGGCGCCGACCTGCATCAGCGGATGCAGGCGCGCGTCGGTCGAGCCGCCGCGGCCCGCGATGAAGCCCGCGCCCGCGAGCTCGCCGCCGCCCGACATGTCGAGCAGCGCGCCGGCCTGCACGTCCACGTGCTCGGCCCCCAGGCGGATGCCCGCGCCGCCGCCGTCGCCCAGCAGCCGCACGGCGCGCCCGCCGTAGCTGTAGTCGATGCCGTCGGTGGTGCCGCCGTAGGGCATGACCAGTCCGGCACCGCTGACCGAGGTGATGCTGCCCGGCAGCAGCGCCACGCGCAGCCCGCCCTGCTCGAGGTCGGTACCCAGGCGGATGTTGCCCAGCGGCGCGCGCAGCACGCCACCCTGCTCGATCACGGCGGCGCCGAACTCGAGCGCGCCGAAGGCCGAGGACGGTACGCCGGCCGGCGCCTCGCCGCGGCGCTCGATGCGCAGCGGGCTGTCGGCGTCGAACACGGTGCGCAGCAGCACCGGGTCCATGCGGTAGCCCGCGTTCACCACGGCGATCGCGCCGGTCTCGGGATAGAGCTGCGCCGCCGCGAGCGTGAGGCCGCCGTGCGTCCACAGGCGCGAGCGCGCGTCGTTGTCGTTGGCCAGCAGGAAGCGGATGTCGCCGTCGCTCGCCAGCTCGACCTTCTCGAAACCGCGCCGCTCCACGTGCACCGGCGTGAACTCGCTCTGCATCGCATAGCGGCCCTCGGTGCCGAAGGACAGGCTGTTGCCCAGGTCGAGCAACTGGCCGGCCTGGACGGAGAACACCGCCTGCGAGTCCAGCGGGGTCATGCCGTGCAGCATGCGCGGGCGCAGGATGCCGGTGGTCGCGTAGTACGCGCCCGTGCCCGACAGCTTGACGTAGGGCGCGGCCAGTTGCACGCGCGCCGACGCGCTCGACGACTCCGCGAGCGACAGCGAACTCGAGAACAGCGTGAGGCTCTGGCCCATGCGCAGCGACACGTCGCCGTCGAAAGAGAGCTGGCCGTTGGCCAGCAGCGTGAGGTTGTCGAAGCCGCCGGCACCCAGCCGGTCTGCCGACAGCGTGGTCTTGCCGTAGCGCAGCGCCGCATCGGCCTGGCCAGGCGCGAGGCTGTCGGCCAGCAACGAGGGCTGCGCCTGCGATTGCGACACCACGAGCTCGCGCGGGACGATCGCTTCCTGCTGCGCCCGGGCAAGGCCGGTGGCGGCATACAGCGGCGATTCGAGCGCGATGTCGAGCGACCCGCCCGCCGCCCCCGCGCCGCCGGCCGCCGCGCGCAGCGAGCCGTCGATGTGCAGGCCGAGGTACGAGCTCAGCGAGATGCGCCCGCCGTCGGTGGCGACGTTCGTGGGGCCGAGGCCCGGCACGTCCAGCAGCGCCTGTGCGCCCGAGGCGTCGAGCTTCGCGCCCGGCCGCACGATCAGGTAGGCGTCGGCCGAAGTGGCGGTGGCCAGGTCGTGGTCGATCGCGCCGCCCAGCACGATGCTGCCGCCGCGCTCCACGCTGCCGTACGTCCGCCCCTGCGCGTCGGTGGCCGTGTGGGCGTGGCCCGACACGTCGAGCACCGCGTTGTCGCCGATCCAGATCGAGCGCGTGTGCACCTTGCCGTCGGCGTTCGGCGTGAGCTCGGCCACGTCGAGGAAGCCGTATTGCTGCTGCCGCACGTCGATGCTGCCTCCGTGCGCGACCAGGGTTCCGTCGACCGTGATCTGGCCGGCGCCGCGCAGCGCGATCGTCTGGCCCGGATCGACCTCGATGCGCGCGCCGCGCCCGATGGCGAGCGTGCTCGTCGCCGGATCGATCTCGGTCAACGTGCTGCGGCCCGCCTGCAGGGTCAGGCTCGCGCCCTTGCGCTGCTGGAGCACGGCCTTGACCGGGTCTTCCTCGTGGAGCGGCGGCGTCCACAGCGCGAGCGCCTGCGCCGCGGCCGCATCGCTCGCTATGCGGCGCGCGTCGTCACGGAAGCGGTACACCGGCATGTTCACGACGACCTGCGTGCCTTCGGCCACGGTCAGCCCTTCGCCGCCGGTGACCTCGTAGGCGGAAAAGCCCTTGTCGAAGAAGTTGCCGCCGAGCACCAGCGTGCCGGCATCGGGCGTGTCGGTGCCTGCCGGCGCGTCGGAGATCAGCACGTTGCCCGCCTGGATCGACAGCGTGCCGCCGCCCGCGACGCCGTGGCCGCGCAGCTGCGCGCCGGGATCGATGCGCAGCGTGCCGGTGGGCGTGGTGGTGGCGAGCGTCACGTTGCCGCCCTTGCCGGCCTGCGTCTTGCCGCCGGCACGCATGACCGCGCCCGAGGACACATCGATCTCGCTCGCGTCGTGCAAGGCCACGTCGCCAGTGCCGCGGATCGACACGCTGCCGCCGTTCGCATAGGCCACGTCCTGCGCGAGCGGGTCGAGCTCCGTGTTCCGCCACAGGCCGCTCGCATCGAGCTTCACATGCTCCGCCAGCGCCACATGGCCGCGCGGCGCCCTCGTGTTCACGATCGACTCGAGGGTGTTGCCCGTGGCCGGCTGCGCGAGCACGTTGCCCAGCGCGATGCTGCCGCCATGCGCGGTCAGGTTGGCCTGCACCGCGACGTCGTTGCCGTACAGCGTGATGTTGCCGCCCGCAGCCACCTGCAGGTCGGCATTGAGCTCGATGCGTTCGCGCGCAGCGATCCGCACGGCGCCCAACCCCAGGCTGTTGAGGTGTGCGGTGTCGAGCAGCAGGCGATCCTTGCGGTCGGCTGGCAGCGCGGTGCCGAAGTCCAGCGCCGCGGCGATGCGCTCGTTCGCGTCGCCCATCTCCCTGAGCTCCACCCGGTCCAGGGCGGCGCTCAACAGGTAGTTCGTCGCGCCCGTGCGCCGGTCGAACATCGGCGTGTAGTCGCCGACGATGAACTGGCCACGCCGCGAAGCCGCGTCGTGCGACTGGTCGTAGCCGTCGAGCGCCGCTTGCGGCGCCTGGGTCTGGCGCAGGCCCTGGAAGGCCTCGGCGGTGATGCCGCCTTCGATCACCGCCGCCTGGGTGCCGACCACCAGCCGGCCGGCATCGCGCCCGACCGTGTAGCCGTTTTCCAGGCGCTGCTGCGGGCCGATCAACGGGTTGTAGAAGAAGCCGGTGGTCTTGTCGCCCCAGCGCTTGTGCTCGTCCTCGAAGCCGCGGTAGAGGCCTTCGTAGCGCTGGTCGCCCGGCGCCTTCGAGACCTCGTACAGGCGGCCGTCGGCGCCCTTGAGCCAGGTCTGGTGGATGAAGCCGGTCTGCACGTTGAGCGTGCCGCCCGAGAGATTGATGCTCGAGCCGGCCTGGGTCACGACCTCGGCGCCACCGAAGCTCACCGTGCCGCCCTGCGCCATCCATTCGCTGGCGGTGTGGCCCTCGGTGCCGAGATAGCCGCCCACCTCCAGCAGCCCGCCGGCGGTGTACCAGCGGTCGCTCGTGTAGCCGTTGGTGCCCTTGGGCACGAAGACGAGGCTGCGCCGGTCGATCCACACGTCGTTGTTGTTGAGGCTCTTGCCGTCGCGGTTGAGCGGCGCATCGCGCTGCTCGTTGCCCTGCACGTTGACCTTGACGTTGTTGCTCTCCATCGCCAGGCTGACGCCGACCGCGCCCGAGACGTCGATCTGCGCGCGGTCGCGCACCAGCGTGCGCCCGGCCGCGACGACCGCGACCTGGCCGCCCGTCGCGAGTGTCAGGGAGTCGGCCTGGAAGTCGACCGTGCCGCTGCTCGCGATCTCGATGCGCGACTGGTCGCGGCGGTCGCTCACCGCCACGATCTCCGGGCCGCTGGCCAGCACGGGGCCGCGCAGGCCGTCGCGCTGGCTGTCCAGCGCGGTGGTCTTGCCGTCGTCCTCGATCACCACCGCCGTGGCGGCGCCCTGCCCGAGCGCGACCGTGCCGCCTTCGCCCACGGCCGAGAGGTGGACGGTGCCGCGGTTGTTGACCGTGCTGGTGGCCAGCGCCACGCCGTTCTGCTGCACGTCGCGCCCCGCCAGCGTCACGTCGCCCTCGCGGGCGACGATCGATCCGGTGTTGACGACCTTGCCCGCGAGACTGCCGGCGGCGAGCTGCGGCGTGACCTCGTTGCCGCGCGTGGTGGAGGCCTGGTTGCCGCCCGTGCCCGCTCCCTTCCTGATGAGGAAGCTGTCGCCGGCCGCGAGCGCGGCCTGCCCCCTGGGCGTGGCGATGTCGCCGGCGTTGTGCACTTCCTGGCCGACCAGCAGCACGTAGCCGCCGCCGTCGGTGGAGATCGTGGGAGTGCGCGTGGCGATGCGCGCGCCGGCCTGTACTTCCACCTTGCCCTGCGCGTCGGTGAAGCTCGGCGCGGTGCCCGCGCTGTAGATGCCGCTGGTCCTGAACTGCTCGTCGCTGATCTTCGCCGCCGCGGCCACGAGGTTGCGCGTGTCGGTCTGGCTGCTGCCGCTGAACACCACGCCGTTGCGGTTGGCGATGAGCACCGTGCCGTCGCCCCTGATCTGCCCCTGGATCTGCGACGGCCGCGCCTGCGGGTCGTTGACGCGGTTGAGCACCGTCCAGTCGGCCTGCTGCTTGAAATCGACGGTGGTGTTCCTGCCGACGTTGAAGGTCTCCCAGTTCAGGATGGCCTTGTCGCCCGTCTGCTGGATCGCGACGTTCGTGCGGCCGTCGGGCTGCTGCGACTGCACCGGGGCGTTGGCGTTGGCCCAGCCCGCGGTGAGGCTCTTTGTGTCGACCTTCAGGCCGCCTTCGGCCAAGCCGTCGGGCACCGACGAAGGGTCGTTCTGCGCGGCTGCGCGCGCCGCGGCCTGTGCCGCCTGCTGCGCCGCGATGCCGCGCGCGGCGAGGTTCAGGTTGCTGATCGACTGCTGCAGCTGCTCGTTGGCGCGCTGCTGCTGCGCCTGCGGGCTCGTGAGCATCGACGCGGGCATGCCGTTGGGCAGGCGTCCGGTGGCGGCGGCCGCGCCCTGCGCCATGTTCTTCTGCGCCATCCACGCGGGGCTGAACGCCTGCTGCGCATGGGCCGGCACGACGGCCGTGGCGGTCGTGCCGGCGGCCAGTGCCATGGCAATGGCCTGCACCAACGGCGAAATGCGGAAGCTCCTCGCTGGCATGACAGCGTCCGTCCTGCGGCTGTCATGTCTCTCGTATGTGTTCATCTGGCGCCCGGTAAAGAGTGAAGTGCACGGGCACTGATTTCGTGGCCCTTACTGGACAGACAGGACGGCGCAAACAAAACCGCTAACTTTTTCAATCCTGACCGGCGCCTGAGGCCAATCGTGTTGTCACAAATATCAGCTAAGCACCAGCACGTGACCGGGCAGGGTGCGCGCCGAGAGGTCGTACGAGCGCTGGATCTGGAGCAGCACCGTGTCGAGCGATGCGATGGCGAAACGCCCGCTCACCGGCCGGTCGGCCAGCGCGCGCGCCAGCAGCACCACGCGGCCCGGGCGGTAGCGGTTGATTTCCGCGACGACATGCGAGAGCGGGGTCTGGCGGAACACCAGCACGCCGGTGCGCCAGGCCGAGATGTCCGCGCCCTGCACGGCGGTGGCGCCGCCGATCGAGGCCGCGTCGTACACCACCTGCTGGCCCGCCAGCAAGGTGCGCGCGCCGGCCCCATGCGTGACCTGCACGCTGCCCTCGATGCAGGTGACGCAGGCGCCGCCGTCGATGTAGCGCACCTCGAAGCGGCCTGCCTGCGCGTCGCTGCGGCCCGCGCCTGCGACCACGCGGAACGACTGGCCTCCCATGACGGAGGCGCCCGATGCCGGAGAAAGCTCGACGGCCGCCTCGCCGGCGATCAGGTCGATGCCGACCGTGCGGCCGTCGAGCGTCTGGCGCTGCACGCTGGTCTGCGTGTTGAGCACCAGGCCGACGCCATCGGCCAGCGCGACCGAACGCTGTTCGCCGGTGGCGGTGCGGAAGTCGGCGTTCCATTCGTTCACCGACGGCCACAGCGCGAGCGGCGGGTACACGGCAGCGGCGACGCCTGCCGCGCCGGCCGCGCCTACCGCGGCGCCGAGGAACGCGCGGCGCGCGAGCACCGGCTGCCGCGCCGGCTGGCGCATGGCCTGCCGGTGTTCGGCCAGGAGCTCCGGCTGCTGCGCCGTCGCCTGGCCGATGGCCGGCTCGAGCGCCTTCCACAGCCGCCTGGCCTCGGCGAAGGCCTGCGCATGCAGCACGCTCGTCTCCCGCCAGCGGCGCAAGCCCTCGAGGTCACGCTGCGTGGCCTTGCCGGAAGTGAGACGGCGCAGCCACGCCTGCGCCTCGCGCTGCAGCTGGGCTGTCTGCTCGGGATCGACGCGGATGCTCATATCCATAAGACGGTTGCGGGGGCGGCGAACCGCATTTTATTTTTCATGGTCTCCGCGCGCATCGCGGGGCCGGCCCATGCGGGCCGCGCAGAAATCGTGCGCATCCTTCAGTTCCTTCTCCACCGTGCGCAGCGAGATGCCGAGCCGCGCGGCCACCTCGCGCTGCGGCAGGTGCTCCCAGCGGACCATCACCAGCACCTGCCGGCGGCGCGGCGGCATGCGCGCGATGAGCGCCGCGAGCGCCGCCATCTCGGAGCGGTCTTCGGCAATCTGCGCAGGGCCTGCGGCAGGGTCAGGCGCCTCGTCGAGCAGGGCGTCGATTTCCTCGGACGTGGCGAGCCGGCCCTGCTTGCCGAGTTCGTCGTAGGCCAGGTTGACGGCCATGCGCAGCAGGTACGAGGCGGGGTCGCGCACGCCGTCGATGTCGTCGCGGCTTTCCAGCCGCAGCCAGGTGTCCTGCAGCGCGTCGCCCGCCCGGTCGGCGTTGCCCAGGCGGCGCGCGAGCCGCTGCTTGAGCTCGTCGTAGCGCGAGACCAGGAAGTTGCGCAGCGCCGGCAGTGCGTTCTCGGGCATGGCGGGCGTCGCCTCAGCGGTGCGCCGGGCATTCGAGCCCAGGCGTCTGCGAGCGCGGCAGGATCAGCATCGTGAGCGGCTGCGCCATGTCGGGCGGGGGCGGCCGGTCGATGCGGATCTGGCGCAGCGTGTCCAGGATCGCGCCGTCGCGCGCGCGGTCGCCGCTGGTGTGCAGGAGGAAGGCGTTGGCGATGCGCCCGGTGCCGTCGATCACGAAGCGCATGGCGGCGCGATAGCTGCCGGGCACGGTGCGCGGATTGGCGCAGAAGGCTTCCCAGATGCGGGTCTGCACGAGGCCGTCGTAGCGGCGGTCGGGCGGTGCGGCCGGCGGCGTGGCCGCATCCTCGCCTGCCGCGCCGGCGGGTGCGCGTTTGAGCACGAAGGCCGTGGAGGTGCCGGTGCCCGAGTAGTCCGCCACCAGGCCGGTGCCCTGCAGCAAGGCGTGCAGCGCCTGCGCGGGCGTCGCCTCGGCCCGAACGGCGCTCGATTCGCGCCCTGCGACGAGCGTTGCGTCGAAGAACACCGGCAGGCCGGTGCGCAGGCCGTACTGCTCGAGCGCCGCGTGCAGCGGCTGACGCGGAATGTCGAACGACAGGCGTGCCGCGCCCTGCCCCTCTTCCTTCGCCACGGCCTCCTGCGGCTGAGCGCGCGCACTCACCGCGAGCAACGCCATGCAGCCCGCGAGCGCAAGGTTGGCCAGTCGAAGAAGAAAGGGAAGGTCATGCCGCATGGATTCGAAACGCCCGGCGAAGGCCGCCGCCCGGGGGCATGTCGAAGTGGATGCTAGGGCTGCTTCATGACGGTCGAGTGACTCGGCGCGGCGGTGACGTCGTCGAGACTCCGGCGCGCCGGTTCATGGCGCCAAACAGCGACACCAGCAGCAACAAGTTCCGCATCGTGCTGGAGCCGACCGCCGTATTGCTTGCGCTACGGCAACAGACGCTGCCGCCGTCCACGCCACCTGACAGGGCGATCACCAGAAATTTCGACCGTGCTACTTTTCTGCCTCCCTAACCTCGGCGGACATACGGATGCCGATCGCGAGCACAGCGCGAGGCGTCGTAGACGGCCGCAGCGCGGCACCCAGGGGCCTGACCGGTCCTCGTGGACGAAGGTTGCGCCATCCAGAGCGCACTTCAGTGCTCAGTACAGGCGCGGCCCCGGAATTCAAGATTGGCACTAGCAGCAAGTGAACCCCCCGTGACCGATAGGCCTCGCCCACAGAGAAGGGAGTGTGGAACCTAGCGAGGCAGGTATCTTTGCGCCGGATTCGACCTCGCAAGGGACAAGATCTCCACGTCTCCCTCTCACGATGCGGCGGTCACTGCGCCGGAGCTGCGCGCATCACCTCAGACACTCGATGAGGCTGCTCTTGTTCACGCACTGCGTGTGCGGCAATGAACGCCTTCTACGCCACCGGAGCCGCCAAAGCGCGACGACGTGGCGCTCCAAGGCGCGTGGCGGCGGCCTTTACTGCGTCGGCGAAGGCCAGCAGCACCTGGGGGCGCTCCATGCCGTCGCGACGAAGAAAGAGCCCGAAAGACGGCAGTGGCACCTTGGGCGCGATCTCGAGCCGCCGCACGCCGCCGCGCGCGATCTCGTCCATGGCGTGCTCCAGCCGCACCGCGCACAGCAGCGATGGGTCCTGTCGCATCAGTGCGCCGATGGTCACGGACGATATCGCCTCGATGACCGGCACGGGCGGCGTCGCGCCGTCATTCAGGAACGCCGTCACGAAGGCCTGGCGCACCAGCGTGTCCTTGGGCGGCAGCAGCCATGGCGAGGCGCCGAGGTCGCTCCATCGCAGCCGTCGACGGCCGCTACCGGGGCCGCCCTTGTGCGACGTTGAAGCCAGCACGCAAAGCTCGTCCTGCAGCATCGCGACGGGCTCCAGCAGCGGCGTGATGTCTGCGGCGATGAGCTCGGGCGTCACGGCACCATAGACACAATCGAGCTCGCCCGCCAGCAGGCGCTGGATCAGCTCATGCACCCGCCCTTCGCGAATCTGCACCGCGGCGCCAGGCATGCGTTCGCGCAGCCGTGCGATCGCCGCCGGCACGGTGGCCGTGACGGACGGCGCGCCCACGCGCAGCACGGCATGCGCGCCCTGCTGCATCGCGCCGACGTCCTCGGTGGCGCGCGCCAGCTGATTCAGCACCGACCGGGCATGGAAGACCGCTGCAGCGCCCAATGCGTTCGGATGAACGCCCTGATGGTTGCGCTCGAACAGACGCGCGCCGAAACAGGCCTCGATCTCGCCGAGCATCTTGCTGATGGCCGGCTGGCTCAGATGCAGCTGCGCGGACGCGCTTCGCATGGTCTCCGCCTCGGCGAGCACTGCGAGCAGTTCGAGGTGGCGCAACCGAAGCTTGCGCACGAGGCGGCCGGTGGTGGCGTCCATGGACTCTCCTTGTCTCTATTCCGAATCGTGATCACTCCCTCACGATTATCGAATTTTCAAGAATCGACGGCGGGGATAAGGTCCTGCCCATGCGCATCCAAGACAAAGAGACATCGACACCCGCCACCCCTCTCGAGGGCGTGCGCGTGCTGGACCTGGGCCAATACATCGCGGGCCCCGGGGCGGCAATGGTGCTGGCCGAACTGGGTGCCGAGGTGATCAAGGTCGAACCGCTGGCAGGCGACCAGGCCCGCCATATCGGCAGCTACGGGGAATCGATGATCCGGGCCTATAGCCGCGGCAAACAGTCGATCGCGCTCGATCTCAAGAGCGAGGCGGGCCGCGAGATCGCCTGGCGGCTGATCGGCCGCAGCGATGTGCTGATCCAGAACCTGCGACCGGGTGCCGTCGAGGCGCTGGGTTTCGGCCCGGCGGAGGTGCGCGGGCGCTTCCCGGCACTCGTCTACCTCTCGATCTCGGGTTTTGGCCACCACGGCCCGTCGAGCGAACGGCCGGGCTACGACATCGCCGCGCAGGCGGAGAGCGGGCTCATGTCCGTCACCGGAGAGGCCGACCGGCTGCCGCAGAAGGTGGGCGTACCGATCATCGACGCCGCCGCGGCCCACCTGGGCGCGCAGGCCGTGCTGGCGGCGTTGTACGGTCGGGCGCGCACCGGCCGGGGCGAGACGCTGCGCACGTCCCTGCTCGAGGTGGCGATGCACCTGCAAGCCACGACCTGGTGCGACTACCTGGGCGGTGCACCCGAGCCCACGCGCATCGGCGACGGCCAGCCCAACAACGCGCCTGCGGCCGAGGTGGTCCCCACGCGCGACGGCCACATCGTGTTGTCGGCCTACGCCGAGGACCATTGGGCCCGCTTCTGCCGGGTCGTGGGGCGCGAGGAACTGATCGCCGATCCCCGGTTTCGCAGCAACGCGTTGCGCGTGCAGCACCGCAAGGAGCTGAGGGCCGTATTGCGTGACTGCCTGTCGTCGATGAGCAGCGAGGAATGCGTCGCGCTGCTCAGCCGCAACCAGATCGTGGTCGGTGCCGTGCGCAGCTACGCGCAGGTGCTGCAGAGTCCAGATGTGCGCGCGAGCGGCATGCTGGTCGACGCGCCGGCGCCCGACGGCACGCGGCATGCCGCGCTGGCCTTGCCCTACACCCTGGGCGACGCGCCCCGCGCTGCCCCCCCGGCAGCCCCGGCCTGTGGCGACGACACCGACGCCGTGCTCGCCACGCTGGGCTTCGCCGCGGGAGAGATCGCCGAACTGCGCCAGCAGGGCGCCGTCGCCTGACGCATTCGAAGCAACCGACCTCCCGATGACACTCGACAGCCGATCCGATCTCGCCACGACGGGCGCCGAAGCCTGCGTGATCCAGACCCTGCCCCTTTTCGAGATGATGCGCATGCGCGCGGCCACCACGGCAAGACGTCATCCGACGCTCGGGTTCGCCTCCGACGAGCCTGGATCGTCCTGGCGCTGGGTCAACCAGTTCACCCACACCCACCGCAGGCTCGGCCCGGACGATCGCGAGGTCGTGAGCCCGAACAACGACACGGTCTACAGCAACGCGTGGATCGACCTCTCGCAAGGGCCGGTCCTGATCGAGTCGCCGGACATGGGCGAGCGCTACTGGACGCTGGGACTGCTCGACGCGTGGACCAATCCTTTCGCCTATGTCGGGCGGCGCACCACCGGCAGCCGCCCGCAGTGCACGCTGGTCCATGGCCCGGGCTGGCGCGGCGACATTCCTGCAGAGGTCACCAGCACCATCGCCGCACCCGGCGACGACGTGTGGCTCATCGGCCGCATTCTGGTCGACGACGACGGCCCCGACGCTGGGCGCGTGCGCTCGTTGCAGCAGGCCCTGCGCCTGCGACGCCTGGACGGCGGCGATGCCGCGATGCGCGTGGACGCGGCGCTCGACGGCCGGGACACCCGCATCCCCTCGGCGTCGCACTACCGCGCGGTGGTCGATGCGGCCTTGCGCGGAAATCCGCCGCCCGACGGCGAGTCGCTCTCCTGGCCGCCCGAAGACGATGCGTTGGCGGCAGCATTGCCGGGCGTGTACGAACGGCTGCGCACCGCAGGCCAGCCCCACGCGCTGGGCGGCGGCTGGGCCATCCCGGTGATGGTCCGCACGCACTGGGGCGACGACCACCTCACGCGGGCGCGCATTGCGCGCAACTTCATCGGGGCCCTGGGTGTCGATGAAGCCATGTACCCGACGGCCGAGGTCGACGTGGCGGGCGAGCCGCTGCACGGTGGCAGGCGCTACGAACTGCGCTTCGCGCCGGACCTCGGTCCGCGGGTCGACGCCTTCTGGTCGCTCACGATGTACCGACGCAGCGACTGCCTGTTCGTCGCCAACGCGATCGACCGCTACTCGATCGGCGACCGCACACCGGGCCTGCGCACCGAACCGGATGGAAGCATCGTCATCCGCCTGCAGGCCGATGACCCCGGCCCCGGTGCCAACTGGCTGCCCGCGCCGGCGGGCGAGCTCTTCTACGTGGTGCTGCGGCTGTACCAGCCCCGTGCGGAGCACCTGGAACTGCGCTTCGACTACCCGCCGATCCGCCCGATCTGACGAACGATTCAACAAGACGGAGACAAGGACCATGCACATCAACCGCCGCCACCTGCTCGCCTGCGCCGCTGGGCTGGCGCTGCCCTGGAGCCTGCACGCTTCCGCGCAGGCCTGGCCCACCCGGCCTGTCCGCCTCGTGTCGCCCTACGGCGCGGGCGGCTCGAACGACATCCTCACGCGCGTGCTCGGCGACTTTCTTTCGCGCCGCCTGGGTCAGAGCATCGTCATCGAGAACAAGGCCGGCGCCGGCACCCGCATCGCGAACGATTACGTGGCCAAGGCCGCGCCCGATGGCTACACGCTGCTGCACGCCGCGGCGCCGATCGCGATCGGCGAGGCGCTTTACAAGGACCTGACCTACGACGTGCACAAGAGCTTCACCGCGATCGGCAGTACGGCCATTGCGCCACTGTTCCTGGTGGTGAACGCCCAGGCTCCCTACAAGACGCTGACCGAATTCATCCGGCATGCAAAGGCAGACCCGAAAGGCGCCACCTTTGGATCGCCCGGCGCCGGCTCGGCCCCGCACCTCACGGCCGAACTGCTGCTGCGCGCGGCCGGCGCGAAGGGCATCGTGGTCCAGTATCGGGGCGACGCGCCGGCTTACACCGAGCTGCTGGCCGGCCGCATCGATGCCACGCTCACCGCGATCTCGACCGCAGTGCCGCACATCCAGGCCGGCAAGCTGCGCGTGCTGGGCGTGGCGAACGAGGAACGCACGCAGCTCTACCCCGACGCCCCGACCCTGCGCGAACAGGGCCTGCCCACCGTGGTCGGCTACGGCTGGTACGGCATGCTCGCGCCGGCCGGCACTCCGGCTGACGTGGTGACACGCCTGCACACCGAACTCAAGGCCGCCTTGGCCGACCCCGACGTGCGACGCAAGGCCGAAGCCGCCGGCCTGCAGTTGCGCGGCGGCTCACCCGCCGAGTTCAGTGCCTTCATCGCGAGCGAGACGCGCAAATGGGCGCAGATCATCCAGGCCGCACAGATCACCGCAGAATGACCGGCGCGCCTGAGCTCAGGAGCCGCGGCTGGCTCACCGTTGGCGCCGCGCTGTTGGCGCTGTGCCTCTGCGGTTGCGCGGCGCCCGGCCTGCGCGAGGCGGCGATGCAGCGCCAGACCACCTGGGGGCCGGTGACGGGCAGCGACGATTCCGCCGTGAGCGGCACCTGGAGCTGGAAGGGAGTGCCGTACGCGCAACCGCCAGTCGGCGCGTTGCGCTGGCGTGCACCGCGCGATCCGCAGCCATGGAGCGCTGCGCGCCCTTCCCAGGCTTTCGCGCCGGCTTGCGTGCAAACCCAGCGCCTCTACGGACCGGGCCTGAACAACCGCTACGACGAGACGGTGGGGAGCACCCTGGGCCGCACCGTGGGCGACGAGGACTGCCTGTACCTCAACATCTGGACCCCCGCGTCGCTCCCCGGCGCGCCACGGCCGGTGATCGTGTTCGTGCATGGCGGCAGCAACATCGCGGGCTACACCGCCGACCCGGTGTACGACGGTGCCGCATTGGCCAGGCACGAGGACGCCGTCGTGGTTTCCATCAACTACCGGCTCGGCATCTTCGGCTTTCTGGACGCCAGGGCACTCAAGACCGGAGTCCGCGAGGAGGATTCCGGCAACTTTGCCTTGCTGGACATCGTGAAGGCCCTCGAATTCGTCGCCGCGAACGCAGCGGCCTTCGGCGGCGACCCGCGGCGCGTGACGCTGATGGGCCAATCGGCCGGTGCCGTCAACGTCTATGCACTGCAGAGTTCTCCGATGCTGGTGGCGCGCGGGCGCGTCCTCTTTCACCGCCTGGCGGCCCTCAGCGGGGGCCTGTCCACCGCAGCGTCGCTCCCGTCCGGAGGCATTCCCGCCGTGCTGCCAGCGCCGGTATGGGCGGCGCGCGGCCAGGCCCTGGTGCTCGAATCGCTCGTGGCAGGCGGTCAGGCCGCCGACGAGACGCAGGCGCGCCAATGGGAGGCCGGCAGCAGCCCCGAGCGCACTGCCGCCTGGCTGCGCAACCTGTCGGCCGACACCCTGCTGCAGGTCGTGCGCACGCGGCTCGCGCCACGCGGCATGGCGGCAAGCAACCCGATCCCCGATGGATGGGTGCTCGCGCAGGACCCGATCATGGCGGTGCGTGCGGGCCGCTATTTGCGCATGCCGGTATTGGCGGGCCACACGCGCGACGAGACGAAGCTCTTTCCGCAGCTCTTCGCCCTGAGCCCGGCGTTGGGCGGCGCCAGCGGCCGCCTGCTGGACGACGGGGCCGTGTTTTCGCTCGCTGCACGCTACAACCCCGAAGCCCCGCCGCAGACCGCGCTGGAGCAATGGATTCCGCCGGCCTATCTGCCGGTGGGCACGCCGGACACCGGCTTCGATGCGCGCGCGCGACGCCTCGATGCCCTGTGGTTCTCGGCGATCCGAGACGACATGCTCGATGCACTGCGCACGCGCCAGGAGGCTGTCTGGGCTTACGAGTTCGAATGGGACCGCCTTCCGCCGCCCCTGGACCAGATCTTCGGTGCCGCTCACACCTTCGACCTGCCTTTCATCTTCGGCAATTTCGGGCCTTCGCTCTACTCGCGCTTCATGTTCACGCACGCCAATGCGCCGGGCCGGCTGGCACTGTCGGACGCGATGATGCGCAGCCTCGGGGCCTTTGCGCGGCGTGGCGACCCCAACGATGCTCGATCGGGCACGGTCTGGCCGCAGTGGCCCAGACGCCTGGTCTTCGATGCCGAGTTGCAGCACGCGGCGATTGGCGTGCGCTGAGCTGGAGCCGCGCGGCCAATCCGTTGGCGCACGACAGCAACTCCGCGATGCGAGAGGCCGTCGGTGCCAGTCGCAGATCCTGCGTCCGGTGGTCGAGCGCATCGCCGAGCCGCGCCGGGCGCGAGCGCTGTCACCCGCAGGCCCGATCCATCGGGCGTTGGTCCGCCATGAAATCGCGAGACCGGAGGGACGCTCGAAGCTCAGGCGGAAAGCCAGCGATTCATCGACAGCCGAGCACTCCGACCCACGCTGCGTGGGCGTCAAAGATGCGTGTCACCATTTCACCCGCACGCCGACCGAGCCGTTGACCGAGCTCCTGACCTTCGCGTCCCCGCCCGAGGCCCAGAGCTTGCCGATTTCGCCATAGACGCTGGTCGATGTACTCAGGGCCAGCGTGAAGCCGCCGGCCAGCTCGGAGCTGGTGCTGCCCGTCGGTGCCGCGATACCGGTCGCGGTCGTGCCGTTGACGAAGCGCGCGATGTCCGCACCGCCCGATGACTTGTACACGTTGAATCGGCCGTACGGTTGCAGCGTCCCCAGGCCGGTGTCGATTTCGCCCTTCACACGGACGCCTGCTCGCGCGATCCAGCCGCTATCGGCCTGCGGCTGCGCGATGGCGCCTGCGATGGCCGAGTTGCCCAGGTCCATGTGCTGGTGGATGAGCTGCAGTTGAGGCTCGATGTGCCAGCCGCCCGCACCGAGCGCAAAGGATTGGCCGATCTCGATCGAGCCCAGCAGGCTATGGCCCTTGCCTCCGACGCCCACGCTGGCGAGCGGCTCGACGGTGTAGCGGTGACGTCCCGACTGCACGACGGCATCGGCATGGAAACCGGTGTCGCTGGTGTAGGTGCCATACACGCCCACATACTGGCTGCGCAGGTCATTGCGGCCGACGGCCAGGTTCTGGATGCCGCTGGCAAAGCCGTTGGTGCGCGCGTCGCCGTCGAGCTGACCGACGTAGAGGCCGGCGCGCCAGCCAGGCATGGCCAGCAAGTCGGTGCCGGCCTGGAAGCCGGTCAAGCGGCCCTTGCTGGTCGGTGAGACGGCGCCGCCCTGGCGGATGTCGATGTCGGTCGAGAGCACGCGCGCCCACGCGCGGCGGTCCGAGCCGGTCGGCGAGGTGGCGGCGCCCTTCACATCGTCATCTCCCACGCGCTTGCGCAGGTCGCCCAGCATCGCGAGGTTGCCCTGGCGCAGCTGGCTCGGCAACGAGGCGTACAGCGCGGCTTCGGGGCGGTAGGTGACCACCGACGACCCTCCCATTGCTCCGGGCGTTGCAGCGTGGGCGGTGGAGCGCAGGAACCAGTTTTCGCCCGCGCCGCCCGCATCCGCTGCGTAGAGGCGGTATTCGTAGGCGCCCGCGTCGACGTGGCCGCCGGCCAGGCTGAACGCGTCCTTCGTGGTTTGCGCGGTGGTCGTGGCGCCCCCCTGCGCCGTCACCACTTCGATGCCGTTACCACTCGTGAGCGCACCCAGGCCGCCGAGGTTGGCGATCTGGACGCTGGTCTTGCCGGTCGCCGTTCCGCCGTTGATCACCAGGCGGTCCGAAGGACCGGTGCCGTTCAAGGCTGTGCCAAGCTTGAGCACGCCGTTGTTGCCGACGTAGTTGCCGTTGACCGTCAAGGTCGTGCCCGCTGCGGCGCCCGCCAGCGAGACCGTGCCGCCGTTGGCGAGCGAGGCGACCGTCTGATTGAAGCCCGCAAGATCCAGTGTCGCGCCTGCGGCCACGCTGTGCGCCGAGCTGGCGCTGAACGTTCCGGTCGCGGCCGCGCGCAAGGTGCCTTGAGCCACGTTCGTGGAACCGGTGAAGGTGTTGACGCCAGCCAGCGTCAGCGTGCCCGTGCCCTCCTTTGTCAGGAAGCCGCCGCCGCTGATGTCACCGCTCAGGGTGCCCGAGAACGCACCGGTGTCGATGACGGGGTCGCTCGTGCCCGTGAGCCGGATCGCGTTGGCGATGTTCACGCCATCGGCACTCAAGCCCAGTGTGGTGCCGTCGTCCATTGCGAGCGCGCCGGTGCCCAACGCCTGGCTGTGGCCTACGTCCAGGCGGCCCTCCTTCAGCGCGGTGCCGCCCGTGTAGGTATTCGCGCCCGACAGTGTGAGCTTGCCGCTGCCGACCTTGACGATCGAGCCACCAGCATCCGAAATCACCCCCGAAATCTCGGTGCTGGTATTGAGGCCACCGACGTTGAGCGTCTTGTTGCCCAGCAGCACCCGTCCCGCGCCTTGAAGTGAACCGATGCTCACGCCCGGCGTCGTGAGACTGCGAATGCGCACGACGCCGCCGGCGTTGTTGATGACTGTCGCCTTGTCGGCGGTGGCGGTGTCATAGATGTCCAGTGCGCCACCGACCTCGTTCGTGATGGTGGCCTGTCCTGCGGAACCGTTGTCAAGCAGGTTGGTTGCGCCGCCGACGTTGGTGATCTTCGCCTGCCCGGCTGTGGCGTTGTTCCAGATCGTGACCTGGCCTCCCCGGTTCTCGATCGTGGCATCGGCCGCCGTGGCGTTGTTTCCGAAGACGATGCTGCCTCCGGCTTGTGCCACCAGGGTGGCGCTGCCGGCCGAGCTCTTGTCGTTGAACTGCGCAAGGCCGCCGTTGACGACGCCGCTGCCTGCGGCCATCGCGATGTTCAGCGCCCCGGCGCTGGCAGTGCCGCTGAAGATAAGGCTGGCATTGCCAGCCACGTTCACCGGGCCTGTACCCAGAGCACCGGAGACGCTCGCATTGAGCGAACCTGCGTCGATGCGGGTGCCGCCCTGATAGCTGTTGGGCGCGGACAGCACCAGATCGCCATTGCCGATCTTGCGCAGCACCCCGCCGCCGCTCATCGTGCCGGCGTAGCTGCCTGGCACGGCCTGGTAGAAGTTGACGGTGGCGTTGTTGAGGATGTCTCCCCGCAGGCTGACAGTGTCGCCCTGCAGTACGCCGGCCGTGACGGTCGTGCCGCCCGTATAGATGTTGACGCCGGTGAGCACCAGTGTGCCGGCCCCCGTCTTGTTCAGTCCGTCCGAGCCTGTCAGGACGTTGGCAATCGTGGCCGTCCAGTTCGCGCTGGCGGCGCTGCCATCGCCCACGCGCACTTCGACCGGGACCACATGCGTCACATCGGCTGCCAGCGTGAGCGCGTCGCCCGTGAGCCGGTAGCCGTCCGACGCGAACTGCATGCCGCCGGCACGCACCGCCCCCGCGCCGTTGTCGATCGTGACCGTTCCGGGCGCCCCCCCGAAGACCGCGAATCCACCGGCAGGCTGCATCGGCGCAGTTACGCTGCCCGTGGCGTCCGTGAAATTCGAACTCGCCGCAGACCACGTGCCGCTACCGCCACCCATCTGGGTCTCGCTGGCCAGGCCGTTGGCGTTCCAGACATTCAGCGTGTAGCCCGCCGTGTGAACCAGATTGATCTGTTTGTCGACCGTGAGGATCTGCAGGCTGCTGCCAGCCGGCGGTGTGAAACCGCCATTGGTAAAACTGAGCGCGCCTTTGTAGCTGAACAGGTTGTACAAGCCCGGCCCCATGCCGCCTGCATCGACGACATTCAGCGTGCTGCTGTCGATGCTCAGGTTGCCGCCCACGGCGACGTTGTCGCCGAGTCCGAAAGACTGGAACGAAGAGCCGGGCGCACCGAATTCGAAGTTCAGCACGGCCCCCTTCTGCAGGGTCAGGTCGCCCAGCACGTTCAACGTGCCGATCGAATGCCCGGGCGCCAGCGTGGCGCCGCTCGACACCGTCGCATTGCCGCCGATGGTGCCGTGCCCGCCGAGGGTGGCGCCGGAGGCGACCATCGCGTCGCCGGCAATGCTGGCCTTCGAACCTGCCGTACCCCCCACGACCAGCGTTCCCGCGTTCACGGAAGTGGTGCCGGTGTAGCTGTTGATGCCGTCCAGCACCAGTTCCCCGACGCCTTGCTTGACCAGTGAGCCGCCTGCGCCGTCGATGGCCCCCGCATAGCCGATGTTGTCGGCCGTGCCGAGTGTGAGCGCCTTCGCGCCAAGCGAGATGCTGCCCGAACCACTGACGTTGCCGAGGGTGAGGCCGGAGGCCTTGGTGCCGCTCACATCGACATGGGCGGCGGCGCCGAGGGTGAGCGCGCCGCCGCTCGCGAGCGCACCGTTGCCGCTGAGGATCAGGTTGCCTGCGTCGAGTATGGTGCCGCCGGTGTAAGTCTGCGCATTGGTCAACGTCCAGCTGTCACCGGCGTCGGTGATGTGCAGCGCGCCACCGGTTCCCCCGCCGATCCCGCCATCGGCGATGACGCCGCCGAAGGTCGACACGCTGGCGCCGTTGTAGGTGGTGAGGGTCTTTCCGCCCAGCGCGATGCGGCCACCGCCCAGAATGAAGTTGGCCTGGCCGCCTGATGCGGCGAGCTGCGAGATGTCGAAGGTGGCACCCGTGGCGACGTTCAATGCGTAGCTGCCGATGTTGCCGGCGCCCTTCAGGGCGAGCGTTCCGGCGTCGACGAAGGTGCCGTCCGTGTAGTCACTGCCGCCGTTCTGGAGCGTGAGTGTGCCGCTTCCGGCCTTGCGCAGGGCACCGAAGACACCGTCGTTGCGAATGGCGCCCGTCATCGTCACATCGAAAGCGCCGGTATCGAGGGTCCCGTAGTTGACGACGTACACATCGCGCGCCAGCGTGAAGGAGGCACCGGCGCGCAGGCTCGCGTCGTTCACGCGCACGGCACCCGTCGGATCGCCGAGACTCGCGTCGCTCGACACCTGCAACGCGCCGCCCAGGATCGCCGTACCACCGGAGTACCCGTTGCTGTTGCCCAGCGTCACCGTTCCGGTTCCGGACTGGGTCAGCGCGCCGGTGCCCGAGATCACGCCGCTGAGCGTCGCGTCCACGCCGCCGCGCAGCGACAGGCCTCCAGCCAGAAGGTCCACCTTGTTCGACAGCGTCAGGCCCGCCGTCGAGAACTCGATGGCGCCGCCATTCGACCGGACGGTGCCCGTGCCGAGACCTGCGGCATCGTCGATCGCCGCAACCGCGCCATTGCGGAGCGCCGCATCCGAAGCGGCCGAGGCACCTCGCAACACCCACCGCCCGCTGTCGATGGCCAGATGATTGAAGTTCAGGTACTTGTCGTGGCTGATCGCGCCGTCCGTGGCCGTCCCCTGCACGAGCTTCAGCGTGTTGTCGCCGCCTGCCCCGCCGTCGACGAAGCCCGTTGCGGCGAAATGGAGGCTCCCGGCGCCCACGGCGACATCGACCGAGGGTGCAGAGCCGACCGCAGGCAGCAGTTTGGAATCGGTGGTCGCAACGAACGTGTTGGTGCTGTTCGCTCCGAGCGACACGCTGCCGTCGAGGATGCCGGCATTCGTGAACGTATTGCCCCCTGCGCTCGATTCCAACGCGACCCGGCCGGTGATGGTGCCGGTGTTGTCAACATGGACCTGTCCGCCGCCGTACAGTGCCATGACCCCGGCGTCCGCACCGACGAGCGTCGCACCGGTGATGCCTGTCGTGGCCATCGTCCCCGTGTTGGTGACCGAAGTGGTACCGCCATCCCCATTCTGGATCGTCAGCGCGAGCCCCGTGAGCCCGAGCGCGACGCCACTGGTGCCGCCCAGGATGCCGTTGTTGGTGACTGTTTGCGTGCTGAAGCCGGCGTTGCCCATGAAGACACCGGACGACAGCTTGCTCGGCGTCCCGCCCACCGCCGTTGGATCGATCTTCCCGTTGTTGGTCAACGTGAGGTTGGATCCGGTCAGTGACATCGCGATGCCGCCTACGCCGGACAGCACGCCGACGGTGGCGTTCGGGTTGACCGTGACATTGAGATTGTCCGTGCCGTTGCTGAAACTGGGCGCCAGGGGATTCGCCGCTCCGGAGCAAGTGATGCCCAGTGCGGAACTCGTGCATACGGCATATGCCGGGGAGCAGGCCATTCCCGCAAACGCCAGCAGCGCGGTCGCGACAGGACGACTCGCCGAAGACTTGCCATTGGCCTTGCTTGTCTCGGGCGCCGCAACCCACGCGCCCGCGGATGCATTCCAGACAGACTTGAATATTGTGTTCACCGCCACTCCCTTTGTGATCGGCGAGCCTATAGCGCCTCTTTCGAATGACCAATATCCGAAATCGGTGGTAATTGCCCGAGACGGCAACCGCGGCTAATGCATTCCTACTCGCTGGCTGGCTCGAGAACGATGGGAGGAAGAGCAACATCCAAGGTTGCTGCGCGCGGCGCGACAGCCCCGGCCTTCACGTTCTTGTCCACGATCTTCATCACCGCGTACTTGGATCGTCCAGGCTCCACTTACCCGCCATGTCCTCGACCGGTGGCTTCGTCTTCCTCATCTCCGCGGCAGTGACGTTGCCGCCCTCTCGGGCCGCCGCGACTCGGGCGATGAATTCGAGAGCTTGCACCACCGGATGTCGTTCATGGCGTGCCAGAGGCCCTCCTCCCGCACTCGAGCTGACTCATTGCGCGAGGCTGAAGTCGTCGACGCTGGCGCCAGATGCGCGAACGCGATTGCACTCATCGGTCGAGTGGAGGCGCCCGGTAAACAAGTACCTTCAGCGAGCGTTGGTCGCAGACGTCCGCAAAATCAGCCGGATTGGAAAGGCGCTCGACGAAGATGAGTTCCGGCGCCAGATTGGCCATGTGATCGAGCAGGAATGCCGGGCCCATCTCGGGAGCGTTGAGACAGAGCATCAAATGGCCGTCTGGCGCAAGAAGATCCGGAAGACGCTTGATCAGCCGTGCGTAGTCCTTGGTCGCGACAAAGCTGCCCTTCTGATAGCTTGGAGGATCCACGATGACCAGCTGGTAAGGCCCGCTGCGCGTGATCTTTCCCCATGAGCTGAACAGGTCGTGGGGAAGAAAGCTGGCGTGCTCCAGCACGTTGTTGGCACGGTGGTTCTGCTGTCCGATAGCCAAAGCGGCTTTGCTCATGTCGAGGTTGACGACATGCCGCGCGCCCGCCTGCAGAGCGACGACCGAGAATGCGCATGTATAGGCGAAAAGGTTCAGCACGCGCACCCGTGACTGCGCACCGGAGCGCGCCGCGACGTATTCGCGCACCCAGTGCCGTCCTTCGGCCATGTCCAGGAAAAGCCCGTGGTTCTGGCCCCTGCCGACATTCACGCGATAACGCGTCGCGCCTTCGGTGACCCAGTGCGGATCCGGCACCTCGCCGGACATCAGGCGCGTGTCGCTCTGGCCTTCGCGGCGGCACTGGAACACCCAGTCCAACGGCTGGCTCGGGGCAAGTTGGTCCCAGCGCGCTGCGAGTGCATCGCCCACCGCAGCCAATTCGTCTTCAGCCAGAGGCTTGAAGCTGGTCAGCACCCACACCGGTGGGAAAAAGTCCAGCGTGAGGTGCTCGCACCCGGGGTAGAGTCCGCCGCGTCCGTGGAAGACGCGCTTTGCGTCGGTGGGCAGCGCCGTCGTGGCGATGGCGTTGAGCAGGGGTTGCATCAAGCGGGTGGATGTTCGAAGAGAAGGGCTTCAATTCTGGCTTATTGGCGAACGGACCCACGCGGCGACGCTGGAGGAACATGACGCGCTCCAAGGCGTTCTCAACGAACGTCCGGCGCTGCTTCCCATCTACCTGCCTACGAGCTTTTGCCGATCCGCCGAGTACCGCGTGCCCTGTACCTGCACGCCGTCAACCGCTGCCTCGACTTGCGCAAGTTCGTCCGTCGACAACTCGACCGAGGCGGCTGCGGCGTTCTCTTCCAGCCGATGCAGCTTGGTGGTGCCGGGAATCGGCACGATCCAGGGCTTGCGGGCCAGCAACCAGGCCAGGGCCAGCTGCGCCGGCGTGACCTGCTTGCGCGCCGCAATGCCGGACAGCACGTCGACCAGCGCGCGATTCGCCTTGCGGGCTTCCGGCGCGAAACGCGGCACGGTGTTGCGGAAGTCCGCGGCGCCGAACGAGGTCTGTGCATCGATCGCGCCGGTCAGGAAGCCCTTGCCCAGCGGGCTGAAGGGCACGAATCCGATGCCGAGCTCCTCCAGCAGCGGAAGGATCTCCGCCTCGGGCTCGCGCCACCACAACGAGTACTCGCTCTGGAGCGCGGCAACGGGTTGCACCGCATGCGCGCGGCGGATGCTGTCGGCCCCCGCTTCCGACAGACCAAGGTGCCTGACCTTGCCTTCGCGAATCAGGTCCTTCACCGTGCCTGCGACCTCTTCCATCGGCACCTGCGGATCGACGCGGTGTTGATAGAACAGGTCGATGCGGTCGGTGCGCAGGCGCATCAAGGCTTCATCGGCCACCTTGCGGATGCGCTCCGGCCGGCTGTCGAGACCCTTGCCGGCGTCGCCGTCGCGAAAGCCGAACTTGGTGGCGATCACGACCTGGTCGCGCATCGGCGCCAGCGCTTCGCCGAGCACGCTTTCGTTCGCGAAGGGTCCATACGCTTCCGCCGTGTCGAAGAAGGTGATGCCGCGCTCGAAGGCCGCATGGATCAGCTTGACCGCGTCGGCCATGCCGGTGGCCGGCCCGTACCCGTAGCTCAGTCCCATGCAGCCGAGGCCGAGGGCGGAAACCCGCAGGCCACTGCGGCCGAGTTCTCTTTGTTTCATGGTTCGATCTTTCCTGTGCGGTTTCCAGTTGAATGCCGAGCAGCCGCCCGGGCCGTGTTCATGGCTTGCCGAACACCTCTTTCGCGACCCCGATGGCGGTCACGGCGCTCGGCCAGCCTGCATAGAAGGCGAGATGCGTGATGGTCTCGATGAGTTCTTCCTGCGTCACGCCGTTGTCGCGCGCGCGGACCATGTGCGGGCGCAACTGCTCGGGCCGGTTCATGGCGATGAGCGCGCTCACGGTGACCAGGCTGCGGTCCCGCTTCGACAGCCCCGGCCGTTCCCAGACGTCGCCGAACAAGACGTCGTCGGTGAGTTCGGCGAACTTGGGCGATATCTCGCCGAATTGCCGCTGGGCGGGTGTCTGGGGTTTCGCGGCCGCCGGCGCCTGGGCAAAGGCAGGGACCGCGGCCGACAGGGCGAGCGCGACGGCAACAAGGGAGGCGGTGACGGATTTCATGGTTGCGTTGCGTACTGGGTGTCGCTGACTTTCTCCAGCCAGTCGACGGCCTTGCCGTCCGCCTGTTCGGTGATCGCGATGTGGGTCATCGCGGTGGTGGGCGCCGCGCCGTGCCAGTGCTTCTGGCCCGCTGGAATCCAGACCACGTCGCCGGGCCTGATCTCCTGCACCGCGTCTCCCCAGCGCTGCACGCGGCCGGCACCCGCGGTGACGACGAGCGTCTGGCCCAGCGGGTGCGTGTGCCACGCCGTGCGCGCACCGGGTTCGAAGGTCACGTAGGAGCCGGTCGCGCGAGTGGGACCGTTGGGTTTGGGGAACAGCGGGTCGATGCGGACCGTGCCCGAGAAGAACTCCGCCGGCCCCTTGGCCGATTGCTGCGAGCCGTTGCGCGCGATCCGCAGTCCGGTCTGGTTCTTGTCGTCCTGAGCGAACGCGGAGGCAGCCATCGAGAGCGAAATGGCGGTCATGGCGAGAGATTTCATGAACAGTCCCGTTGGTTTGCAAACGAGGTGCGAAGGTGTTGCCCGGCGCGCGCAAAGAGGCCGAGGCGGCCGTCCGCCGGCGGTGTCGGATCGGGCGCCTTCACAGCTCGAGCCGCCGTTCGCTCATCCACTTGACGATGGCCGGGTCGCGGTGAGAGAAGAAGCTGCTGGTGGCGCTGTCGAGCGTCGTGATCTCGGCCATGTCGTCCGCGCTCAGCGCGAAGTCGAACACATCCAGGTTCTCCTGCATGCGTTCCTTGCGCACCGACTTCGCCAGCGCCACGATGCCGCGCTGGACGAGCCATCGCAGCACGACCTGGCCAACCGTCTTGCCATGGCGCGCGCCGATGGCGAGGAGGCGCTCGTTCTGGAAGAGGTTGTTGCGTCCTTCGGCAAATGGCGCCCAGGCTTCGGCCTGCACGCCGTTGTCGCGCATGAAGGTGGCACTGTCGGCCTGCTGGTGGAAAGGATTGACCTCCACCTGATTGACCGCCGGAGGAATCTCGTTGAAGGCCATGATGTCCATCAGCCGGTCCGGCTCGAAGTTGCTCACGCCGATGGCGCGCAGCTTGCCGGCCTTGCAGGCTTCTTCCATCGCCCGCCAAGAACCGTGCACGTCGGCATACGGCTGGTGGATGAGGTAGAGGTCGAGGTAGTCCAACTGCAGCCGGCGCAGCGACTTGTCGATGGCGTCGCGGGTGCGTTCGTAGCCGGTGTCCTGCACCCAGAGCTTGCTCGTGACGAACAGTGCCTCGCGCGCCACGCCGCTGTTGCGAATGCCCTGGCCCACGGCCGCTTCGTTCATGTAGGACGCCGCGGTGTCGATGAGCCGGTAGCCCGACTCGATGGCGTCGACGACGCTGCGCTGGCACTCGCCGGGGTCCGGAATCTGGAAGACGCCGAAGCCGAGGATAGGCATCTGGAGCCCGTTGTTGAGGGTGACGTGTTGCATGGTGTTCCTTTGTCTCAGGGTTTGTTGGCCGTGGCCGTGGCCGGCGCGCTGCGCAGCCATGCATTGACCCGGTCCATGGTCTGGCGCTCCTGGTCCGCCTGCATCGAGAAAGCGGCCTGAAGCCTCGCCTTCGGTGCGTGCCGAGCGACGACCTGCTCGCTGCTGCCCAGCCCATAGCCACCGTGGGTGATGAACGGGATGACGGCCTTGCCGGCAAGGTCGTGCGCGGACAGGAAGCTGCGCACGATGGACGGCGCGGTCTCGCCCCAGACCGGAAAGCCGAGGAAGACCGTCGCGTAGGCGGCGATGTCCGGCACCCTGGCCGCGAGTGCCGGCTCGGTGTTCCGGTCGCGCTCCTGGCGGGCCCGTTCGACGGTCGCCAGGTACTCGTCGGGATACGGCGCCGCCGGCACGATCTCGAACAGGTCCGCACCGAACGCACGCTGGATCAGGCCTGCAACCACGCGCGTATTGCCCGACCGCGAGAAGCAGGCCACCAGGACGGGCCCGGCGGGGCGGGAGACCGGCAAACCCGCAGCGGTCGATGCCTGGGCGCCCTGCCCGAGCGGCAGGCCGGCAAGGCCTGCCATCAGCGCGCGGCGGGAAGGCTGGGGTACGGTCTTCATCGGCGAGGCCATCCGGTTCGCATCAGGCCGCGGAGGACGTGGACGACGGCATGCGCCCGATGAGCTTGTCGAGCGTGAGCGGGTAGTCGCGCAGGCGCACGCCGGTCGCGTTGTAGACGGCGTTGGCCACGGCCGCGCCCACGCCGCACAGGCCGAGCTCGCCGACGCCCTTGGCCTTCATCGGCGAGGAGACCGCATCCGCCTCGTCGAGGAAGATCACTTCCTGGTGGGGAATGTCGGCGTGCACCGGCACTTCGTAGCCCGCCAGGTCGTGGTTCACGAAGAAGCCCTGCCGCTTGTCGACCGCGAGCTCCTCCATGAGCGCACCGCCCACGCCCATCGTCATCGCGCCGATGACCTGGCTGCGCGCGGACTTCGGGTTGAGGATGCGCCCCGATGCGCACACCGCCAGCATGCGGCGCACGCGCACCTCGGCCGTGTAGGCATCGACGGCCACCTCGACGAAGTGCGCGCCGAAGGTGGACTGCTGGTACTGCCTGCTCAGCTCGGCGAACTCGATCGCGTCCTCGACCACGAACCCGCTGTCGCCCGCCAGCTCGGCGAGCGCGACGTTGCGCCCGCCGGCGCGAACCATGCCGTCGGAGAACGCTGCGCCCTCGACTGGCAGGCCCGCGCGCTGCAGCACGGCTTCGCGCAGCTTCACGCAGGCGGCATACACGCCGGCGGTGGAGCAGTTGGCGCCCCACTGGCCGCCCGAGCCGGCGGACACGGGGTACGAGGAATCGCCGAGCTTCACCACCACGCGCTCGAGCGGCACACCCATCATCTCGGCGGCCGTCTGCGCAATGATGGTGTAGCTGCCCGTGCCGATGTCCGTCATGTCGGTCTCGACGGTGACGATGCCGCGGCCATCGAGCCGCACGCGCGCGCCCGACCTGGTGACCTGGTTGTTGCGGAAGGCCGCGGCCATGCCGATGCCGATCCAGTGGCGGCCTTCGCGCCGCATCGCCGGCCTGGCGCTGCGCTGCGCCCAGCCGAAGGTCTTCGCACCCAGGTGCATGCATTCGATGAGCTGGCGTTGGGAGAAGCGGCGCTCCGGCTTGGCCGGATCGACCTGCGTGTCGTTGAGCACGCGGAACTCGATCGGGTCGAGGCCAAGGCGCTCGGCCATCTCGTCCATCGCGATCTCCAGCGCCATCAGGCCCGGGGCCTCGCCGGGCGCGCGCATCGCGTTGCCCTCGGGCAGGTCGAGCACGGCAAGCCGCGTTCCCGTCAGCCGGTGCGCGCCCGCGTAGAGCAATTGCGTCTGCTGCACCGCGTTCTCGGGCTTCCCGTTCACCAGGTTGCCGGACCAGCTCTCGTGCCCGATCGCGGTCAGCCTGCCCTGTTTCGTCGCACCCAGCCGGATGCGCTGGATGGTCGCGGGACGGTGCACGGTGTTGTTGGCAATGAGCGGGCGCTGCAGCGCCACCTTGACGGGGCGCCCGGCCATTCGCGCGCCGAGCGCCGCCAGCACCGTGTCGGCGCGCAGGAACAGCTTGCCGCCGAAGCCGCCGCCAACGAACGGCGACATCAGGTGGATCCTGTCCTTCGGCATGCCGAGCGTGGCCGCCAGGTCGGACACGGTCCAGTCGATCATCTGGTTCGACGTCCAGATGGTGAGCCGGTCGCCTTGCCAGGCGGCGGTGGTCGCGTGCGGCTCCATCATGGCGTGCGATTGGTCGGGCGTGCTGTAGGTCTGGTCGAGCTGCACCTCGGCCCCGGCGAAGGCGGCGGCGAAATCGCCGACCTTGTTGTCGCGGTCGGTCGTCTTCGCCTGCGACGACTTCGCGCCGTGCAGGTCGAAGGCCCCTTCGGCGCGGGCATAGCTCACCTGCAGCAATTGCGCTGCCGCGCGCGCCTGCTCGAAGGTCTCGGCCACCACGAGCGCAATGGCCTGGTGGTAGTGGTCCACGCCCGGCCCGCCGAGCAGCCTGGCGGTATTGAACTGGCCCTTGCCGAGCTGGCCGGCGTTTTCCGCGGTGACGATGGCGATCACTCCCGGCGACGCCTTCGCGCGCTTCTGGTCGATCGAAACGATCCGGCCCTTGGCAATGCCGGCGCCCACGACATAGCCGTAGGCCGCTCGGGGCGCTGCGTCATGGCGCTCGTAGGCGTAGGGTGCGGTGCCGGTGACCTTGAGCGGCCCGTCGATGCGGTCGACCGGCTTGCCGATGACCTTGAGCTGGTCGATGGGATTGGTGGTGGCGGGAACATCGAATTTCATCGTTCAGCTCCTTGCATCCGCGAGGACGGCGTCGAGGGTGCGCTCCACCAGCGTCACCTTGAATGCGTTGTGCTCGCTCGGGCGCGCGTCGGCGAGCAGCGCCGCGGTGACGGCCCCGGCGCCGCGCGGCAGTTCGCGCTCGGCGGCTTCGATGCGCCAAGGCTTGTGCGCGACGCCGCCCAGCGCCACGCGGCCGGTGCCGTCGCGCTGCACGATGGCCGCGACCGACACCAGCGCGAAGGCGTACGACGCGCGGTCGCGGACCTTGGCGTAGAAATGCCTGCCGCCCACCGGCGCCGGCAGCCGCACGGAGGTGATCAGCTCTCCGCGCGCCAGCGCGGATTCCACCTGCGGCGTGCGCCCGGGCAGGCGATGGAAGTCGGCGATGGGGATGGTGCGCCGCGTGCCGTCGGGCCGCATGGTTTCCACCGCCGCGTCGAGCACGCGCATCGCAACGGCCATGTCGCTCGGGTGCGTGGCGATGCACGCGTCGCTCGTACCCACGATCGCGTGCTGGCGGTTCACTCCGCCGATGGCCGTGCAGCCGCTGCCGGGCTGGCGCTTGTTGCAGGCCATCTGGGTATCGTAGAAGTAGGGGCAACGCGTGCGCTGCAGCAGGTTGCCGGCGGTGGTCGCCTTGTTGCGCAATTGGCCCGATGCACCGGCCAGCAGCGCGCGCGACAGCACGGCGTAGTCGCGCCGCACGGTGGCATGGGCGGCCAGATCGGTGTTGCGCACCAGTGCGCCGATGCGCAGCCCGCCGTCGTCCGTCGGTTCGATGCGCTCGAAACCCAGGCCGTTCACGTCGATGAGGTGTGCCGGCGTTTCGATCTCCAGCTTCATCAGGTCCAGCAGGTTGGTGCCCCCCGCGATGAAGCGCGCGCCCGGCGTGCGCGCCGCGGCCGCGATGGCTTGCGCGGGCGAACTCGCCCGTTCGTAGCTGAAGCTTTTCATGCCTTGCCTCCCGGGTTCGCGCCTGCGACCTCGGTGATCGCATCGACGATGTTGCTGTACGCGCCGCAGCGGCAGATGTTGCCGCTCATGCGCTCGCGCAGCTCGGCCGCGGACAGCAGCGGGCGTGCCGTCAGGTCGCTGCTCACGTGGCTCGGAATGCCTTGCTCGATCTCGCCCAGCACGCCGACGGCGGAGCAGATCTGGCCCGGCGTGCAATAGCCGCACTGGTAGCCGTCGTGCCTGACGAAGGCGGCCTGCATCGGATGCAGGTTTCCCGGCTGGCCCAGGCCCTCGATGGTCGTGACGGCGGCGCCTTCGTGCATCACAGCCAGCGTCAGGCAGGAATTGATGCGCCGGCCGTCGACCAGGACGGTGCAGGCGCCGCACTGGCCGTGGTCGCAGCCCTTCTTCGTGCCGGTCAGGTGGAGGTGTTCGCGCAGCGCGTCGAGCAGGCTCGTGCGGGTGTCGAGCACCAGCAGCCGCGGCCGGCCGTTGACGACGAGATTCACGGGCGTCGCCGCCGGCGTGGCCGCGGGTGCGGCAGCAGCCGTCGAGGCGCCCGAAAGCGCCGGCACGGATGCGGAGGCAGCGCCAGCTTTCAGCAGGCCGCGTCGGGAAATCTGGAAAGCATCGTGGGTTGTCATGGCGTTCCTGTCCGGGTGGAGGGCGGTTGAGCGGATGGGATCCAGCCACTTTAGGCCGCACCCTCCTCCGGAACTAGCCCGCAAACGGTTGCCGGACTGACAAGTGCAACTTGATAATGAACGTTTGAAAGGACCCGATGCCGATCAACGAGCTGCGCTCCATCGCCACTTTCGTGAAGACGGCCGAACTCGGCAGCCTGCGCCAGGCCGCGGCCGCGCAGGGCATGACGCCGCAGGCCGCGAGCCAGGCGCTGGCGCAGCTGGAGAAGCACCTGGGGGTGCGGCTGTTTCACCGCACGACGCGCAGCATGTCGCTGACCGACGAGGGTCGGCATTTCCTGGAGGCTGCGCAGGCGCCCTTGCTCGGCATGCAGCAGGCCCTGGAAACCACGCGGCAGGCCAAGGACGGCATTGCGGGGCCGCTGCGCGTGGTGGGCCCGCTGTCCGTGTTCGCACCGGTGCTGTGGCCGCTGCTGGACACCTTCTGCCGCCGCTATCCGGAGGTGCAGCCCGACGTGCAGCTGGACGACCGCATCGGCAACTGGGTCGAGGATCGGGTCGACGTGGGATTTCGCATCGGGCCGTCGCCGGTGGATGGCGTGATCGGGCGGCGCCTGTTCACCTTGCAGCTCATCATCTGCGCGTCGCCGGCCTACCTGGAGCGGCACGGCGTGCCGGCCAGCCTCGGCGCGCTTTCGGGGCACCGCTGCAGCGCCTTCCGCAATCCAGGCACGGGACGCGTGCTGCCCTGGTACGTCAGAAGCGGCGAAGAACTGGTCGAGCATCACGTCGTGCCTGCGCTGACGGTGAACGACGAGGCGCTGGAAACCGAGGCGGTGCTGGCCGGCCACGTGATCGGCCTGCTGACCGGGGTTGCGGCGGCGCCCCACATCCGCGCGGGCCGTCTCGTGCCGATACTTCTCGAGCACGTAGCCGACAGGGCGGGCGTGTTCGTTTACTACGGAAATCGCACTTCGTTGCCGGCCCGGGTGCGGGCATTCATCGACATGGCGATCGAATTGCTGGCGGACAACCCCGCCTATGTGCTTGGCAGCGACGAACTGGTGGCCGCGCACGAAGCCTGGGCACGCTCCGTGCGCAACGCGCCAGGCAACCTTGGTCGATCCGACGACGAGGGAGGCCATTGATCGGCGAGCCTGCCCGCTCGCGTGATGGAAACAGGCGCCGCCGAGCGTGCCAACCGAATCGGATGCGACGCGATGGCCGCGCGTCAGCGCAGCCGGTCGGACCGCAGCCGCTGCCGCTCGTCGGTCATCGATCGTGCCGCCATGTAGACCACGCCTGCCGCGGCGAAGCCACCGGCACCCGTCAGCAGGAACAGCAGCAGGATCTGGTACTTGGCCGCTTCGATCGGGTCCATGCCGGCAAGGAGCTGGCCGGTCATGATGCCGGGCAGCGTGATCAGGCCCGCTGCGGACATCTGGTTGACGATGGGAATCATCCCGCGCCGAATCGACGAGCGCGTGAGGTCGGCCACCGCTTCATGGAACGTCGCGCCCAATGACAGCTTCGCCTCGATCGCGGCGCGTCCGGCGGTCACGCCCTCGAAGAAGCTGTCCAGACCGAGGCTCGCGGAATTGAGCACGCTCCCGAGCACGATGCCCATCAACGGAATGGCGTAGCGCGGGTCATACCAGGGCTGCGGCCGGATGGCGGTCATCAATGCCAGCACCACGGTTGCCACGCTCGACAGGCCCACCGCCACCGCGCCGATGCGGAAGTTGCCCGCCCCTTGCAGCCGCCGGGTCGGACGCACCGCCACTTCGCGCGCGGCGGCGAGGACCATCAGCACGATGATGACCGAGGTGGCGACCGGCGATGCGGCGGCGAACACGACGCGCAGCACAAGACCGACCAGCAACAGTTGCACCACCATGCGAGCCGCAGCCACCAGCACCTGCCGATGCAGCCGCAGGTGCAACAGCAGCGAGGCACCGGCGTTCAGCAGCACCAGCAACGTCGCCAGCGCGAGATCGGCGGCATCGAGATGGATGGTGGTCATGCGCTGCGCAGGACGAAGCCGTCCATCTCGAGACGACGGTGTGCAATGCGCCCGGCCTGCTCGCTCGAATGCGTCACCATCAGGATGCCCAGGCCTGCGGCCATCTCCTGCTGCAGGAGGCGCTCGACCGCCAGCGTGGTGGCCTGGTCGAGCGAGGCGGTCGGTTCATCGAGAAGCAGTACGGAAGGCTTGCGCGACAGCGAGCGCAGCAGCGCCAGGCGTTGACGTTCTCCGGTGGAAAGCCGGACGACGTCGCCGGACGCAATGTCGCTCGGCAGCCCGACGTCGTTCAGCCATGAAGGCAGCAGCCTCGACGCTTCCGCGGGGAAATGCTCTGCCACGGTGGCGCCCCACCAGGCAGGCTCGGCAGCCTGGTAGATGACACGCCGGCGCCACTCGGGACCCGACCAGGTGTTGCGGTCCCGGCCGTCGAGCGTGACGGCGCCCTCGCCCTGGTCGAGGTCGGCCACCAGGCGTAGAAACACGCTCTTTCCGGAGCCCGACTTGCCGAGCACGCAGACGCATTCGCCCCTGCCCAGGTCCATGTCGATGGAACCGCCGCGCAAGGTGCGCAGACCTCGCACGACGAGAAGCGCTTTCGAACCCGTCATGCGGCGAACGCGCGCGAACCGGGCGCGGGCCCGAGACACCCCGGCCCGGCTTTGTCGCGAATCGCCACCCTTTGCGATGAGCGGACGCGGTGCGGGTGATGAGCGCTGGTGGTGGCTTGCATGACGGTGCGGCTCATCATAGGCAGGCGCGAAAGCCGGACACGTTCGCTCGGTCATCCCGCCTGGGGTCGCGCGTCATGCACCGCGTCGCGATCGGCCGGACCGCTCCCGGCGCGCGACGAGGCGCCTGCGAGCCCATACCCAGACGCCGGTGACTGCAAGCACGGAAACGGCCACGCCGATCATTGCCACGACGATCCTGTAAGGCATGCCGAAGACGCGCGCCATGTGCAGCGCGGCCAGCCATTCCTCCACCGCGTTGCCGGCCGTCGGGCCGGCGAACCCGAGGGTGGCGCTTCATTTCGCTGAGCTCAAGGTTCGACTCACCCGCGTCACAAACCCGCCTTCGAAATATCGCCCGCCCCGATCAGGCTTCGTTCATATCGGGCTCCTAGCATTCGTGCATGCTGCTTGCACGCGTCCGCCTTTTTGCTGAAGCACACCACAGGCTGTGGTGCATGGCGGGCATCCTGTTGATCTTCCTGCAGCCCTTCATTGCGGTGCACTTCCGCTGCGACGGGCTGGAGGACGAGCCGATGCTGCGCGTGCGCAGCGCCAGCGAAACCTCGCAGTTCGAGGCCGACGACCGCGCCGACCACCCTGCCGACCGTGAGACCACGGTGTTCGCGCAGGCACCGGCCAGCATCGACCAGCCCGATGTCCTGGACTTCGCACTGAGCGGCCTGATGGCCATGGTGCTCGCGATGCTGCCGCTGGTGCTGGCGGCGGGCCGGTTAGCGGCGCCTGTCGTGCGCGAAGCCCCCGAGCACGTGCCGCCGCACGGCGGTGCACCGCCTCCCGCGGTTCCCTGGCGGCGCCTGCCGCCGCCTGCTGTCCCGCCCCTCCCCGCCTGAGAAGCGAACGGCGCCCTGTGCGTCGCACCGCCCCGCTGTTTGACGTCGTGCGACGTCAGGACGTGTCACGCCCCGTACGCAGCGCGGCCTTCCTTCCTCGTCGAAAGGTTCTGACCATGTCCAGCTTCATCAGGTGTGCACGGCGCGCCGGGCGCCAGCTTGCGCCGATGTTTTTCCGCGGCCTGCCCGGAGCGGCGCCATGAATGCGTCGAACCTTGCGCTGTTCCAGTGGCTCGCAGCCGGCAGCCAGCCAACACCGTGGGTGCTTTCCGTGGCTTCGGCCCTCGCGCTGTGGGGCGCGTGGCTCAGCGCGGCCGTGCTCGGGGTGGCGCTGTGGCGACACCGCACCGACCGCGCCTACCTGTGCGTCGTCGCAGCGGCGGCGGGCCTGGCCTCGCTGCTGTCGCATGCCATCGCGATCCAGCTCGACGTGCCTCGTCCCTTCGTGCTGGGGCTGGCGCCCGCGTACATCGCGCATGCGGGCCGCGGCTCGCTGCCGAGCACGCACGCGACCGTGATGTTCATGGTGGCGGCCGCTTTCCTGCTGCGCCCCAGCCTGCGCCGCCTGGGCCTGCCGCTGCTGGCGGTGGCCACCGCCACCGGATGGGCGCGCGTGTACGTGGGCGTTCATTTTCCGCTCGACATCGTCGCGGGGTTGCTGCTCGGCGCGACGGTCGCCGGAGCGCTCGCCATCGGGCTCCGGGTCTTTCATCTTTTCGCGGCGCGAGCGGTCCACAGCGCCGACGTCGGCGTCGGCAGCGCGGATCGCTCGCCTTGGAGGCATTCATGATTTCACCGATCGCCGCCAGGCATTCGCGCGCCGGGTCGGGTGCACGCATTCCGCTCGATCGCCCGGCGCCCGCGGCGTCCGAAGCGGCGCAGGCAGCCACACAGACGGTCTCAGGATCTTCCAGAGGATCAACATGAACAATCAAAGCACTCGACAACACTCCCGCGGCAGCAATGCCGCAGACAAGCTGGCCGTGGCGGAGGCGCTCTACCGATTTGCAGCGGGCATCGATCTGCGCGACAAGGAATTGCCGACAGCGTCGTTGGCGCTCGAGTCGGTCTCCGGCTTCAGGCCTGCAGCGGCCAAGGCCGGGTTCGACTGTCCGGTGCTCACAGGCCGAGAGACCATCGTCCACGCGCTGCTGACCTCTCTCGGTCAACTCGACAAGACGCACTCCGTCAGCAATCCGCGAGTGACCATCGACGGTGAAACCGCAAAGCTGGAAGCATTGGTCGAGGCGCAGCATGTGCCTCGCAAGGACCCTTCGCGCCACTACCTCATGAAGAATCGCTACGACGTCGATCTGGTGAGGCAAGACGGAGTCTGGGTGATACAGCGTACAACCGTGGACAACGTCTGGCGCACTGGCGACTCGACTGTGATGTCTGGTGTGTAGCGCGCCAAAGAATACAAACACCTTCCTTCGCAGGTCCGCCGACGACAGGTTGCTCGTCGTGCAGGCGCGCCTGGAAGAGCACCCCGATGACCTGGACCTCAACCCATTCCCGGCACAGGCTTCGCGGTGCGGCCGATCACCGGATCATCGACGCCTGTCGCTTCGGCCGGATGTCATGGTCTCGAACACGCCGTCCTTCCGGACCCAGGCGTGAAAGAGCGCTGCGGCGAAGTGCAGCAGGAACAACGCGAACAGGCAGAACGCGAGGGCGCGGTGGGCTGTCCACAGCATGCTGTGCAGCTCGGCGTTGGGCGGGACGATCGAAGGCAGCCGCATCCCGGCGAAGACGACGGGATAGTCCGCCGCCGACAACATGGACCAGCCCAGCAGCGGCATCGCGATCATCAGCACGTAGAACGCCACGTGCGACAACCTGGCCGCGAGCTTCATCGGCTCGCTCATGCCCGCCGGCAGCGGCGGCGCCCCGGTCCGCCAGCGCACGGCGAGACGCAACAACGCCAAGGCGAGCAGCACGATGCCCAGCGGCTTGTGGATGCTCACCAGAAGCAGATAGATGCTGTCGATGGTGGACATCATGCCCACGCCGATGAACAGCATCGCAAGGATGCCGAGGGCCATGCCCCAGTGAAGCACACGCTGCGCCAAGGAGAATTTCATGCTGGAGCGGCTCATGGCTTGCCTTCGGCTTGGATGCGCGGATAGTGGGATGACTCTGCGGTGCGCCGGTCGTAGGACACGGCGTAGGCGGCTGATCGCGCTGCCGGGAACGGATCGTCGGACGTGTGGATACCCTCCGGCAGCACCGTGGGATCGAAGTTGATGTCGCGGCACGCGCCATCAGCCTCGGGCTCGATGCGGGTGACCAGGAGCGTGCCCGCCTCGATCTGGCGGCGATCGTCGGGCCACACCTTGGTCGGGTCGCTGGTGGGATCTCCCGGATTGGCAAGGGTCACGACCAGTTTCCATTTCTGTGGAGCGGCAGCGACCCGTTCGGTGATCTCCTTGAAGAGGAAGTCAGGGTCACGCTTCTTCAACTCTTCCGGCGGCACCGGCACGACGGCAGCGGTCGGAATGAACGACCAGCGAACGGTCTGGCTCTGCCCCTGCGCGTTGGTGAACACGAAACTGTTGAGGCTGTTGAAGCGATCCTCGGCATACGACTCGGCAAAGGGCGCCGTGCCTGCCCATGCCCCGAACGCGCGCAGCGATGGATGACTGGCAGCGAATTGCTTGGCCGCCGACGGATCATCCTTGTTGGCGTTTGCCCGCTGCAATTCATAGAAGTCTTTGGGCGTGGCGATCGGAAAAAAGGGTGGATTGATCATGGCAGTGCGCCACTCCTGTCCATCCGCCGCCTGTATCCGCAGGCTCAGGCCACGCACACGGCCGGTGCCATCCGCCATGGTGGGAATCGGGCCGGCGAGATTGAAACGCCCGGTGACGGGATAGGTGCCGACTTTGAACATGGGCGCCCGGGAAATCGCGACGGCATCGCCGTTCGCCTCGAAACCTCCGGCAAAGCAGATGCCTTTGGCATGGTTGCGCCTGAATCCCTTCACGGGACCGCCCGGCGGCGCGAGCGAGTCGACGATCTTCGTTGGCGTCAGGCGCGCGGGTGTCAGCCAGCCAGCCGCGTAGGCGAATGCGCAAGCGGCAGCGATCACCAGACAGAGGATGGCCGCAAGCCGAACGACGATCGGCAGCCCTGCGGACGGAGCATCTTGGTGTTTTTTCATCGGGTTCTTCTCAAAGGCTCGACGGAGGGCGTACTGAGGACTTCTCAGGACGTGGCCTCTCGACAGCGGCGCCTGCGCGTTGGCATGCCAGCGTGCTCGATGCGTCTGAGCTTAGTTCGCGAGCACGCTCGCCCGGGTTACGCCATCTTGAAAAAATCGATGGACGGAGGGCGGGATGGGCGGACCGGCCACGGTCGGTGCCACTGGCTTGGAGCGATGGAATGCTCACGCACTCGCGGCTGAAGTCGTCGGCCGCCGTCAGGCACTCGATGCGATGCGCTGCACTTCTCCGAGCAGACGCCATGCATGGGCCAACAGCTCAAGCGAGCGCAGACAGGTGCTCATAGAGGATGACCGAGCCGATCCCCACGAGCAAAATGCCGCCGATGGCTTCGGCCCAGCGTCCGACCACGCTGCCCAGCACCCTGCCGACCATGACGCCGACGGCGACCATCGCGAAGGTTGCGAACCCGATCGCGGCAGCGACAGGCAGGATGTCGACATCCAGAAACGCCAGGCCGACGCCGACGGCCATGGCATCGATGCTGGTTGCGAACCCGGTGACCGCGAGCAACCAGAATCCGTGGCGGCGAGGCTTCTCGGTCTCGGCTTCCTCCGGCTTGCGGACCGCTGCCCAGACCATGCGGCCGCCGAGCACGGCCAGCAGCACGAACGCGATCCAGTGGTCCCAGGCCTTCACGTAGTCGGCAGCGGCCAAGCCGAGCGCCCAGCCGACCAACGGCGTGATCGCCTCGATCACGCCGAAGATCGCGCCCGTTCGAAGCGCCTCGGTCCATCGGGGTTTCTGCAGTGCGGTGCCCTTGCCGACGGCCGCGGCGAATGCATCGGTCGACATGGCCAGGGCCAGCAATGCGGTGGAAGCGAAGTTCATGTGGGGGACGTTTTCTACGGTCGGGCGAGAGCGCAACGGCACTTCACCGCTGCCCGACCTGCGTCGCGGTGAAATGCCGATGGTCTCGCCAACCGCCGAAACGGTTGCCTGCGCCACAGCATGCAAGATGCCGAGTGTGTTGACGAAGGCGCTTCCAGGAGCGGAAGCCGGCTACTCCCCAAGGGAGCCGCGAGTATAGGCGCCTGCCCGAATAGCCCGCTGCATGGCCGGCCAATTGACGATCCGGCCGCGCTCGCGCTGCCAGAATCGGCGCCGCATGAACACCGCCGGCAGCCGAGCCCCCGTCCCCCATCGCACAAGCCATCGACGTTCATGGCTCGCCTTTGCAGCCATCGCGGCCACGCTGCTCGCGACCATCGCGCTGGGCCATGACGGTCGGCGCGTCGCCCAGCTTGCAGTGCTCGCCGCGCCTGCACTGGCGTGGATGCTCTGGCCGGTGCGCACACCCGTATGGCACCGGATCCGCACCGTGGCCGTCTGGCTCTGCGCGATGGCCTTCGTCTTCGACGGCGTGCTCCGTGCCTATCTGCTCGATACCTACCAGGCCGCTCCGGACAGCTCGTTCGTGCAGGCCGCAGCGGCCAACACGAACAGCCGCGAGACCGGCGAATACTTCGCCACGCACTGGCGGGCCTTCCTGATCTGGGCGTGCACCGTGGTCGTGGCCGCGGTGGTGGTGGCGCGGTCCGTCCGCCACGGTGTGCGGCGAGACGCTGCATGGCCCCGGGGCGCCGTCGCCGTCGTCGCGCTGGCGATGGTGCTCGGCGGCATCGCGCACCTCAGCAAGCCCTGGCGCCGGCTTCATCCCGTGGTTTTCTGGGCCAACTGGAACCAGTCCGTGCACCAGCTCCGCGAGGCATGGGCCGACCAGCAGCAGGAGCGCGACCAGGCGCTCGAACGCGCCAGGGCAGCCGCACCGGTGATCGCCCACGAGGGGCCCGCAACCGTCGTGCTCGTCATCACCGACAGCATCAATCGCGACAACATGGGGCTCTATGGCTATGCGCGAGCGACCACCCCGCGACTGCTCGCGCACAAGGCGCAGCTGCAGGACCAGATGGTGGTCATGCGCAATGCCTGGTCGGTCGATGCGAGCACCCTGCCGTCGCTGCGCAACATGTTCAACTTCGGGCAGCCGCAGAGCGAACAGCCGCACCACGTGCTCGCGCTCGCGCGTGCTGCCGGCTACAAGGTCTGGTGGATGAGCAACCATGACGACGTGGCCATCGAGCAGCAGCACGCGAAGCTGGCCGACGTGGTCGACATCGTGAACCGCGTGCCGGGACGGGCCGGCGCATCGCTCGACGGAGAGCTGCTCGACTGCGTCCAGGAAGCGCTGGAGGACAAGGCGGAGCGCAAACTGATCGTCGTCCATCTGATGGGCGCGCATCCGCACTACAACCTGCGTTTTCCGGCGGGCGAGAACCCCTTCGACGACCAGGTCGACGGCGTGGAGGAAGCGCTCGAGAAGAGCGGCCGCTCGGCCTGGGTGCGCAAGTTCCGCCAGGAGTACGACTCGGCCTTGCTGTACCACGACTTCGTGGTGTCCGAGACCCTGCAGCTGACGCGCCGCATCGGCCGCACGGACGAATACCGCGCGTGGATGTACCTGTCCGACCATGGACAGGAGGTGGGCCATGGCAGCAACTACGCAGGCCACAGCCCTTCGACCGCTTCGGGATACCGGATACCGACGGTCATCTGGCGCAACAGGCTCCAGGACACGCTCGCTGCGGACGTCGGCGATCGTCCCTTCCGGGCGGATTGGGCGGGCTGGACGATCGCCGACCTGCTGTATCTGCGATGGAGCGGCGCAGCCGGCCATCGAAACGCGCTCGGACCGGACTACGTCTGGGTGCCGCCGACCCTGCCCGTGAAGGTCGACTCCTTCGTCCATTGAGCCGCAAGGGCTCCGGCCCGCGCTTCCCGCAACGCATTGACCAGCCAACTGCTGGTTTCAGTTCTTCCTAGGGTTTTCCCTGTTTGCATACGAATGCAAGGTTTCGACATTGCATACGAATGCAACGACCCACCACTGGAAGAACCCGATGATCAAATACCTCAAGCGCGGCAAGGACGTGCAAGTCCGTGCCGATGACGATGCCAAGGTGCGCGCCACCGTCGAAGGCATCATCAAGGACGTGGAAGCACGCGGCGACGCCGCAGTGCGCGACTACAGCCACCGCTTCGACAACTGGAACCCCGACGACTTCCGGCTTTCCGCCGATGCGATCGAAAAAGCACGCAAGAGCCTGAGCGCACGCGAGATCGAGGACATCGCCTTCGCGCAGAAGCAGGTGCGCAACTTCGCACAGATCCAGCGCGATTCCATGAAGGACGTCGAGGTCGAGACCTACCCCGGCGTCATCCTCGGCCACCGCAACATCCCGATGGACGCGGTGGGCTGCTACATCCCCGGCGGCAAGTACCCGCTGCTGGCCTCGGCCCACATGAGCGTGCTGACGGCCAAGGTGGCCGGCGTGAAGCGCGTCGTGGCCACCGCTCCGCCCTACCAGGGCGCGCCGCATCCGGCCATCGTCACGGCCATGGCCATGGCCGGTGCCGACGAGATCCTGGTGCTGGGCGGCGTGCAGGCCGTGGTGGCGATGGCCGTGGGCACGCAGACCATCGCACCGGTCGACATGCTGGTGGGCCCGGGCAACATGTACGTGGCCGAGGCCAAGCGCCAGCTCTACGGCCGCGTGGGCATCGACCTGTTCGCAGGCCCGACCGAAACGCTGGTGATCGCCGACGAGACCGCCGACGGCGAGATGTGCGCAGTCGACCTGCTGGGCCAGGCCGAGCACGGCCCCACGTCGCCCGCGATCCTGCTCACCACCAGCGAGCAGCTCGCGCATGCCACCCTGGCCGAGATCGAACGGCAACTGAAGATCCTGCCGACCGCGGCCATCGCCGCAGTGAGCTGGGCCGAGTACGGCGAGGTGATCGTCTGCGACACGCAGGAAGAGATGCTGCAGAAAGCCAACGAGCTCGCCTTCGAGCACGTGCAGGTGCTCACGCGCGACCCCGACTACTTCCTGGCGCACATGACCAACTACGGCGCCCTGTTCCTCGGCTCGCGCACCAACGTGAGCTTCGGCGACAAGGTCATCGGCACCAACCACACGCTGCCCACCAACCGCAATGCGCGCTACACCGGCGGCCTGTGGGTCGGCAAGTTCCTGAAGACCTGCACGTACCAGAAGGTGCTGACCGACGAGGCGAGCGCGCTGATGGGCGAGTACTGCTCGCGCCTGTGCCACATGGAGAACTTCGCAGGCCACGGCGAGCAGGCCAACCTGCGTGTGCGCCGCTACGGCACGCGCGCCGACGTGCCTTGGTACCAGCCGGTGCCGGCGCTGTCGTGATGAGCGCCCTGCCCCGCTCGCCGGGCTTTAGGGTCGACGGACAGCGCGCGCTGGTCACCGGTGCCGGACGCGGCATCGGCCTGGCCGCGGCGGCCGCGCTCGCGCGTGCCGGCGCGCACGTCACGCTGGCGGCGCGCTCGGAGAACGAGCTGCGCGAGGCCTGCGCGCAGATCCGCGCCGAAGGCGGCGCCTGCGACCACCTCGTGCTCGACGTGACCGATTCGTCGGCCGTGAGCGCCGCACTGGGTGCCGCCGCGCCGTTCCAGATCCTCGTGAACAACGCCGGTCTCAACCGGCCCAAGCCGCTCGTCGACGTGCAGGACGAGGACATCGATGCGGTATTCGACCTGAACGTGAAGGCCACGCTGTACGTCACGCGCACGGTGGCGCGCGGCCTGCTCGCGGCGAAGCTGCCGGGCTCCATCGTCACCATCTCCTCGCAGATGGGCGTGGTCGGCAGCCCGCGGCGCACGCTGTACTGCGCGAGCAAGCATGCCGTCGAGGGCATGACCAAGGCGCTGGCCTGGGAACTGGGGCCGGCGAACATCCGCGTCAACACGATCTGTCCGACCTTCATCGAGACCGCGATGACGGCCGGCATGTTCGCCGACCCCGCGTTCCGCGGCTGGGTCACCGAGCGCATCGCGCTGGGCCGCCTCGGCAAGACCGAGGAGGTCATGGGCGCGGTGGTGTTCCTGGCGAGCGAGGCCTCGAGCCTCATGACCGGCAGTGCGCTGATGCTGGACGGCGGCTGGAGCGCGGCATGAGGTCGAACGCCACCGCGCAGGACGTGGCCAGGCTGGCCAACGTGTCGCAGTCGGCCGTGAGCCGCACCTTCACGCCCGGCGCCAGCGTGTCGGAAGACACGCGCGCACGCGTGATGATCGCGGCCAAGTCGCTGGGCTACCGGCCCAACGCCATGGCGCGCAGCCTCATCACGCGGCGCAGCCGGATCATCGCGCTGGTCATGGGTTACCTGGAGAACCAGTTCTATCCGCTGGTGATCGAGAAGCTCTCCCAGAAGCTGCAGAAACAGGGCTACCACGTGCTGATGTTCATCAGCGACGGCGACGAGACCGACGGCGTGCTCGACGAGATCCTGCAGTACCAGATCGACGGCATCGTCATGGCGTCGGCCATGCTGTCGCCCGACCTCGCGCGCCAGTGCGCCGATTCGGGCGTTCCGGTGGTGCTGTTCAACCGCGTGCCCGACACCAGCGCCTTCGCGCGCCACACCACGAGTTCGGTCACCTCCGACAACCGCGAAGGCGGCCGCATGGTGGCGCAGCTGCTGCTCGAGCGCGGGCACAAGCGCATCGCGTTCCTTGCAGGGCTCGAGAAGTCGTCGACCAACCTGGAGCGCGAGCGCGGCTTCAACGAGGCGCTTGCCGAAGCAGGCGCCGCCGTCTTCCGCCGCGAGGTCGGGCACTACAGCTTCGAGCGCGCGCGCCACGCCGCGCGCGCCATGTTCGCCGGAGTGCCGGCCACGAAGCGCCCGGACGCTGTGTTCGTCGCCAACGACCACATGGCGATCGCCGTGATGGACGTGCTGCGCCAGGAGCTGGGCCTGCGCGTGCCCGAGGACGTGAGCGTGATCGGCTTCGACGACGTGCCGCAGGCGGCCTGGGGCGCCTACCGCCTCACGACCGTGGTGCAGGGCGTGGAGCCGATGGTCGAGGCCACGGTCGAGCTGCTGCACGAACAGATGCAGGACGACGCGCAACCGCGCAACGTGGTCATTCCCTGCCGCGTGGTCGAGCGCGAGTCGGTTCGCGCCGCGCGCCGCAGGACAACAAGAGTTTCGAAGCCCGCCTGAGCGGGACGCATCCCATTTCATCCAGGAGACACACCCCATGAGCCCCCGAATCCGCCCCTTGATGCTGGCCGCATTCGCCCTTTCCACACTCGCCGCCCTGCCCGGCGCCGCGCACGCGCAGGCCGCCGCATGGCCCACCAAGCCGATCAAGTACGTGGTGCCCTTTTCTCCCGGCGGCGTGTCCGACGGCGTGGCGCGCCTGGTGGCCCAGCATCTGAGCGAACGGCTCGGGCAGCCGGTGGTCATCGACAACCGGCCCGGCGTGTCGGGCATCGTCGGCACGCAGGCCGTCGCACGCGCGCCGGCCGACGGCTACACCGTGATGGGCGGCACCATCACCACGCATGCGGTCAATCCCTTCTTCAGCAAGAACCTCGGCTACGACCCGGTGAAGGACTTCGTGCCGGTGAATCTCGTGGGCATGGTGAGCAACGTGCTCGTGGTGCCCGAGGGCAGCCGCTTCAACTCGGTGGCGCAGGTCGTCGCCGAGCTCAAGGCCAGGCCCGAGAGCCTCACCTACGGCACGGCCGGCCCCGGCACCTCGCAGCACCTGTCGGGCCAGCTGTTCGAGAACATCACGCACACGCGCATGCGCCAGATCATCTACAAGGGCGGCTCGCAGGCCATCGTGGACCTGGTCGGCGGACAGATCGACATGGTGTTCGAGACCGTGGCGGCCGCGCGTCCCATGATCGACGGCAAGCGCGTGAAGGTGCTCGGCGTGACCGCCGCGAAGCGGCTGCCCAGCCTGCCGGGCGTGCCCACGCTGGCGGAGGCCGGCGCGCCGAACTTCGAGATGCAGTCGTGGCAGGGCGTGTTCGCACCCGCCGGCACGCCCAAGCCGGTGGTCGACCGGCTGGCGCGCGAGATCGCGGCCATCGTGGCGATGCCCGACGTGCAGGAGAAATTGCGCGGCCTCGGCGTGGAGCCCGACGGCCGCACGTCGGAGGCCTTCACCGCGTTCCAGCAATCGGAGATCGCGAAGTGGGGCAAGGTCATCAAGGACGCCGGCATCCAGGCCGAATGAGAAAGACAACCATGAAGCACACAACCACGAAGAAGAACCTGCGCCGCACGGTGCTGCTGGCCGCGCTCGCGCTGGGTGGCGGCATCGGCCACCTCGTCTCGGCACAGACCGCCGCCGCCGGCCCGGGCGGCTACCCGTCCACGGGCCGCGTCACCATCGTCGTGCCGTTCGCGCCCGGCGGTGCCACGGACATCGTTGCGCGCCTGGTGGCCGAGGAACTCGGCAAGCGCTGGGGCACGGCCGTGGTGGTCGACAACAAGGCCGGCGCGGGCGGCGGCATCGGCACCGAGTTCGTCGCGCGCGCCAAGCCCGACGGCTACACGCTGCTGCTGGGCACGCAGACCGCGCTGTCGGTCAACCCGACGCTGCTGAAGAAGCTGAGCTACAACGTCGAGAAGGACTTCGCGCCCGTGACCGAACTCGCGAGCACGCCGCTCGTGCTGCTGGCCGGCAACAAGTCGGGAGCGACCGATGTGAAGTCGCTCATCGCGGTCGTCAAGGCCAAGCCCGATGCGGTGTCGTACGGCTCGAGCGGCAACGGCACGTCGCAGCACCTCACGGCGCTGATGTTCCTCAACCGCATCGGCGGCAAGGCGGTGCACGTGCCGTACAAGGGCAGCAGCCAGTCGCTGGTCGACCTGGCGGGCAACCAGATCGACATGCAGTTCGACAACATGACCACCGCGCTGGCCTTCGCCAAGAACAATCAGGCCAAGGCACTGGCCGTGACGAGCGCCGCGCGCTCGCCGCTGGCGCCCGACCTGCCGACGCTGGCCGAATCGGGCGTGCCCGGCTTCGAGGCCGCGACATGGCTCGGGCTGCTGGCGCCGGCAGCGACGCCGGCACCCGTGGTCACCTGGCTCAACGCCGAAGTGGTCGCGGTGCTGCGCACGCCCTCGGTGGTCGAGCGTCTCGCGGCGCAAGGCTTCACGCCCAGGCCGATGACGCCCCAGGCGTTCCGCAAGTTCATCCAGGACGAGACGCTGAAGTTCGCCGAGCTCATCAAGGCCAACCATGTGACGCTCGAATGAGCGCCGCCGCACCAGGTCCGGCGCTCGGTGCCGAACTCGTCCGCAAGCTGCGCTCGGTCGACACGCCGACGATCTGCAACGCGCTCGAAATCGCGATGGGCGGGCGCAGCGCGCAGGGCTTCACCCGCGGCACGCTGGTGGCCGCACCGCAGCCGATGGCGCCGATGCTGGGCTTCGCGCGCACCGCGTGCATCCGCGCCGCGCAGCCTTCCGACCGGCCCGCCGCCGAGATGCGGCAGCTGCGGCTCGACTACTACCGCCATGTCGCGCCGGTAAACGGCGTGCCCACGCTCGTGGTGATGCAGGACCTGGACGAGCAGCCCGGCATCGGCTCGTTCTGGGGCGAGGTCAACTCGGCCGTGCACGAAGGGCTGGGCGTGGCCGGCGTGCTGACCAACGGCTCGGTGCGAGACCTCGGCGACCTGTCGCCTCGCTTCCCGATCCTGGCCGGCAGCATCGGCCCCTCGCATGCCTTCGTGCACGTCGAGAGCATCGGCAACACGGTGGAGGTGTTCGGCCTGCGCGTGGCGCACGACGACCTGATCCATGCCGACCGCCACGGCGCGGTACGCATCCCGCCGCACTGCCTCCAGGCATTGCCCGCCTGCATCGACCTCGTGCAGCGCAAGGAGGCGCCCTTGCTGGCCGCCGCGCGCGCCCCGGGCTTCAGCCTGGCGAAGATAGAGGCCGCCATGCGCGAAGCCGACGACATCCATTGAAAGACCCACACCATGGAACAGCCTCAGAACACGCTCCACCAGCCGCGCCACCCGCACCACCCGCACCACCCGCTCGATACGCGCCTGCCTGCCTTGCTCAGGAGCGGCCAGCGCCTGCGCGGTCTCTTCAACTCGCTGCCCAGCCCGGCCATCGTCGAGATGTGCGGCTATGCCGGGTTCGACTTCGTCATCCTCGACAACGAGCACGGCAGCGCCAACCTGGAGACCACCGAGCACATGCTGCGCGCCGCGCGCGCGAGCGGCATCGTGCCCGTGGTGCGCTGCCTGCGCCACGACATCTCGCGCGTGCTCGACATGGGCGCCAGCGGCGTGCAGATTCCGATGGTGAACAGCGCCGAGGAAGCGCGCGACCTGGTGCAGCAGGTGCGCTATCCGCGCACCGGCCGGCGCGGCAGTGCCTTCAGCCCGCGTGCCGCCGGCTACGGCGCGTTCCCGGGCGTGGCCCACACCGAACGCAGCAATGCCGGCGTGGCGCTGATCGTGATGATCGAGACGCCCGAGGCGGTCGGGCAGGCCGCCGACATCGCGGCCGTGCCGGGCGTGGATGCCGTCTTCGTCGGCCCCAACGACCTCTCGCATGCGATGGGCTTCGACAACAACTGGAAGGCCCCCGAGGTCGAAGCGGCGATCCAGCGTGCGCTCTGCGCGATCCGCGACGCCGGCAACTGCGGCGGCGTGATCGCGCTCACGCCGGACGACGAGGCGAAGTACGGCCAGTGGGGCGCGCGCTATTTCGCCAGCACCACCACCGGCCTCATCACGCAGGCCTTCCAGCAGGCCTCCAGTGCCGGCGGGCGGCGACCGGCGGCGGCGACGCTCGGCTACTGAGAAGGCCCTGCCGGCAGTTCACCAGCGCACCTTCACGCCCACGCTGGCCTGCACGCTGCCCTTCGTGCGCGTGTCGCCACCGGAGGCCCACAGCTTGCCCACTTCGCCGTACAGGCTCGTGCTCTCGGTGAGCTGCAGCGTGGCGCCGCCCGCCAGCTCGGTGCTGGTGCCGCCGGTGCGAGTGGCGATGTCGGTGTACGCGGCCGGGCCGACGAAACGCGCGACGTCGGTACCGCTGCCGCTGCGGTACACGTTGAAGCGCACATAGGGCTGCAGCAGGCCGGCGCCTGTCGCCATCTCGCCCTTGACGCGCACGCCCGCGCGCACCAGCCAGCCGCTGTGCGTATTCTGCTGCACGAGCGCGCCGGCGATGCCGTTGTCGTCCAGGCTCACCCGCTGGTGCACCAGCTGCAGTTGCGGCTCGACGGTCCAGTTGGGTGCAATCGCGAAGGCCTGGCCGACCTCGACGGAGGCCAGCAGGCTGTCGCCCTTGCCGGAACTGCCGGAGCCCAGAGCCGGCGACACGGTGTAGCGGTGGCGTCCGGCCTGCAGGACGCTGTCGACGTACAGGCCGCCGTCGTTCTTCCAGGTGGCATAGGCGCCCAAATACTGGTTCCTCAGGTTGTTGGTGCCGACCGCGAGGTTCTGCACGCCGCTGGCGAAGCCGGTCACGCGCATGTCGCCGTCGAGCTGGCCGACGTACACGCCCACGCGCCAGTTCGGGTCGGCCCACAGGTCGGTGCCTGCCTGGAAGCCCGTCAGGCGGCCGTCGCTGGTGGGGCTGACGGTGCCGCCCTGCGAGATGGTGCGGTCGATGCTGATGACGCGGCCCCAGGCCTGGCGATAGCCCTGGTCGGGCGTGGCGATGTTCGCGCCCGTGGGGCCGTCGTCGCCCACGCGCTGGTGCAGGTTGCCGACCATCGCAAGGTTGGCCTGGCGGAATTGCTCGGGCAGCGCCGCGTACAGCGGCACCTCTGCGCGATAGGTCGGCACGACGATGCCGCCCACCGCCGCCCCTGCGCCGGTGCCTGCCGCGCCGGTGACCTCGCCTGCGGTCCGGGTGCCCGTGCCGGTGCCTGTTCCCGGGTCGGTTCCGGTTCCTGTGCCCGTGCCACCTCCGGGCGGCGTGACGGTGGTGGTGGAGCGCAAGTACCAGTTCTCGCCCGCGCCGCTGGCATCGGCTGCGTACAGCCGGTATTCGTAGGCGCCGGCATCGACATGGCCGCCCGCCAGGACGAAAGCGCTCCTGGTGGTCTGCGCCGTGGTCGTGGCCCCGCTGATGGCGCTGATCACCTCGATGCCGCTGCCGGTGGTCAGCGCGCCCAGCCCGCCCATGTTGGTGATCTGCACATTGGTCGTGCCGCTGGCGATGGCTGTGGCGCCGCTCAGGATGAGCCGGTCGCTCACGCTGGCGCTGTTGCCCAGCACGGTGCCCAGGCGCAGCGTGCCGCCGTTGCCGACCCATGGCCCGGTGACCGTGAGCGTGGTGCCGGCCACGCTGCCCGGCAGCGTCACGGTGCCGCTGTTGTTCATTGACGCGATGGTCTGGTTGTGGCCGGCCAGGTCGAGCGTGGCGCCTGCCGCCACGTTGAACGCGCTCGCGCTGCTGAAGGTGCCGGCCACACCGGCGCGCAAGGTGCCGGTCGCCACGCTGGTGGCACCGCTGTTGGTGTTGGCGCCGCTGACGGTGAGCACGCCCGCGCCGGCCTTCACCAGATCGCTCGGGCCGGAGATGACGCCGGTCCAGGCCAGGTCATGCCCGTTGGTGTCGATGGTGCCGGTGCCGCCGAGGATCAGCGCGTTGGGCACGCTCAGCCCATCGTCGCCGGCGATCACGCGGCCGGTGGCGCCGGGGTCGATGGCAATCGCGCCGATCAGCACGCCGCCGGGGTTCAGCGTGAGCGTGTTGCTGCCGGCAGTGAACTGGACGGCCGGCGCGCGCGTCGTGCCGTCGCCGCCCAGGCCGCCGGAGATGGTGCCGGTATTGGTCACGTCCAGGTTCGAACCCCAGACACCGACGCCGCCGGCACCGCTCGCACCGTTGGCGCCACCGTTGGCGCCACCGTTGTTGGCGACCCCGCCCGCACCCCGGCGCCGCCAGTGATGGTGCCGGTGTTCGCGATGGCGGCCGAGCTGCCGGTGGACGACACGCCCGCGCCGCCGCTGCCACCCGCGCCCGGCGCGCCGGTGCCGGTGGCGCCGCCACCGCCGTTGCCGCCCGCGCCCCTGCGCCGCCCGTGATCGTGCCCGGGTTGTTCGCGGCAATCGAGGTGCCGACCAGCGTGAGCCCGATGCCGCCTGCACCGCCGCCGCCGCCGGAGGCGTTGAGCTCGCCCGGCAGCAGGCTGGAGCCGCCGGCACCACCCGCACCGCCGGTGATCGTGCACATGTTGGTGAACGCCAGGCCCGGCGTGACGGCGTTCAGGTGGAACCCGCCCCCGCCGCTGCCGCCCCCGCCGGCTTGCGAGAAGGCGTCGCCGCCCGCCCCGCCCGCGCCGCCCACCGACTCTCCGAACGACGTGAAGTTGCCGAGCGGACCGTCGAGGATGGCGCCATAACCGCCCGCACCCCCGCCGCCCGCTGCCCAGTAGCCCTGACCGCCCGCGCCGCCGTTGCCACCGGTGCGGCGCCGGTTGGACGAGCTCGCATTGCTGGGAATCGTCCCGCCCTGGAAGCCCGCGCCACCACCACCGCCGTAGCCGTTGCCGGCCCCTGCACCGCCGGTCTGCGACTGGCCCGCCATGCCGTCGTCGCCACGGAACGACCCCGGGCCCACGAGGTTGCTCGTGGCGCCCGCCGCGCCGCCGGTGCCGGGCGTGGCGCCCGCGAAGGAGCCGATGTCGGCGCTGCTGCCATCCGACGCACCGGCGGGCGTCGAAGCGCCGCCGTTGCCGCCGCTCGCGCCCAGGTTCGAGTCGTTGAGACCGCCGCTGCCGCCGTTGCCGTCGCTGCCTCCGGCCCCTGCGTGCAGCAGCGGGTCGCCGGCCGGCTGGCCGCCGGCGCCGCCTGCCGCCATCGCGGGCCCTGCGGACAGGAGTGCCACCGCTACGGCGACCGCGCCGGCGCAGCGCTCGGCGCGCGTGCTCGACGAAGAGCGCGCATGGCCGCGCGAGGTCTCAGGCGTGGCCACCCAGGTGGCGAGCGCGGGATTCCAAAGGGTGCGAAAAATCTTGTTCATGGCCTCAACCTGTTGCTTCGTTACCTGATCGGGCAGGCGCCCACATGCGGCGGCATCGGCTCGCCCCTTCCGCATACCGTGATCTGCGAAATACAAGGTAAAAATGTAAGAACGCGTAGCAACTGGCGATATGCCCGATAGCGGGTACCCCACGCAGGCAGCCACAGCGCGCTGCCATGGGTTCAAGCGCCGTGACGGGGCACGTCGGCTCGCTCATCGCCGAACTGCATCGGGAAGTAACCGATGTGTCGGAGGTAGGCTCAAAGTATTAGGGTTACCAAGGACGCCGGCGAGTTTGCGGCGTGCCCGAAGTGCTTGCCGGCGGGGCTCGACACCCGCCGGCGCACCGCCACCTGGGCATGGTGGCAGTGCGTGGTCTGCGCGCCTCAGCTCGGCATGGAGATGGCGCCGTGCACCGCCAGTGCGACGCCTTCGAGCGGATGCAGGACCAGCCGTTCCGCATGCTTCCCTTCCGGCCGCTCATGAGTGCTGGCAAGCACGTCGGCACGTTCGCCCAGCAATGCCCTGTCGATGCCACGCTGCGCGTCCGCGAAGTTCAGCAGCACCACGAGCCGGCGTTGCGCAACGGTTCGTGCATAGGCCAGGATGTCCGCGCCAGCGTCGAGCGGCTCCCAGGCGCCGGCATGCAAAGCCGGTTCCGCGCGCCGCAGCGCGATCAGGCGGCGGTACAGCGCGAGCATCGATGTCGCATCGGACTGCTGCCGCTCGACATTGAGTGCCGCCCAGTCGCCGGCCAGCCGCAGCCAGGGGCTGGCATGGCTGAACCCCGCATGCGGCCCGGTGCTCCACTGCATCGGCGTGCGCTGCGGATCGCGGCCGAGCCCCCTGCCGGGCTCGTTCTTCTCGAACGGGTCCTGCACCTCGTCGGGAGGAATGTCCACGTCCGTCATGCCGATCTCGTCGCCGTAGTACAGGGTCGGCGTGCCGCGCAGCGTGAGCAGCAGCATCGCCGCGAGCCTGGCGCGCTCGGGGCCGACGCGGCTTGCGATGCGCGGCTTGTCGTGGTTGCCGAGCACCCAGTTGGGCGCCGCGCCGGGCGGCAGCGCGGCTTCGTAGTCGCGCACGAGGCGGTCGATCACGTCGGCCTGCCATTGCGCGCCGATGAGCTGGAAGTTGAACGGCAGCTGCACGCCCTGCAGCACGCCCTCGCTGTCGAGCCCGTAGTACGCCATGAGGCGCGCCAGGGGCAGGTAGAGCTCGCCGATCAGCACGCGGTCGCCGCGCGCGTCGCTGAATGCGTCGACCACGCCGCGCATCTCGCGCACGATCTCCTGCACCTCGGGAAGGTCGGCGGTGTACAGCGGCAGCAGGCTGTGCGACGGGTCTCCGCCGGGCACGAAGGCCGGGTTGGCAGGGTTGTCGCGGAAAGAGGCGTCCTTCACGAGGTGGTACAGCACGTCGATGCGGAAGCCGTCGACGCCGCGCCGCAACCAGAAGCGCAGCGCCTCGTACATCGCAGCGCGCACCGCCGGGTTGCGCCAGTTGAGGTCGGGCTGCTCGCGCAGGAACGAGTGCAGGTAGTACTGCCCGGTGCGCGGGTCGAGCGTCCAGGCCGGGCCGCCGAAATTGCTGAGCCAGTTGTTCGGCGGACCGCCGCCGGGTGCGGGGTCGCGCCACAGGTACCAGTCGCGCTTGGGGTCGCTGCGCGAAGAGCTGCTTTCGATGAACCAGGGATGCCGGTCGGAGGTATGGTTCGGCACGAAGTCGAGGATGACCTTCAGCCCGCGCGCATGCGCGCCCTGCACCAGTTCGTCGAAGTCCGCCAGCGTGCCGAAGCGCGGGTCGATGCCGCAGTAGTCGGATATGTCGTACCCGAAGTCGGCCATCGGTGAAGGGTAGATCGGCGAAATCCAGACAGCGTCGACACCGAGCGCCACCAAATAATCGAGCCGTTGCCGGATGCCGCGCAAGTCGCCGATGCCGTCTCCGTCACTGTCCTGGAACGAACGCGGATAGATCTGATAGACGATGCCGTTCTTCCACCAGCTGTCGGGCGATGAGGGTTGCCGTTGCCTGGAATCCATGTGTGCGAGTCCTTCCCTGAAAGCAGGAATGCATGATCAAAGACCTTTGGTATAAGAACGCGGTCGTCTACTGTCTGTCGGTCGAAACCTTCATGGATGCGAACGGCGACGGCTGCGGCGACTTCGAAGGCCTCACCCGGCGGCTCGACTACCTCAACGGGCTCGGCGTCTCCACCATCTGGCTGATGCCCTTCCAGACCTCGCCGGGCCGCGACGACGGCTACGACGTGGCCGACTACTACAACGTCGACCCGCGCTTCGGCACGCTCGGCGATTTCGTCGAATTCACCCACGCCGCCGCGCAGCGCGGCATGCGCGTGCTGATCGACCTCGTCGTGAATCACACCTCCGACCAGCACCCCTGGTTCCAGGAGGCCAGGCGCGACCCCGGCTCGAAGTACCGCGACTGGTACGTGTGGGCGGACCGCAAGCCCGCGCGCGCGGACGACGGCGTGGTGTTTCCCGGCGTGCAGAAATCGACATGGACCTACGACAAGGTGGCGAAGCGCTGGTATTTCCATCGCTTCTACGACTTCCAGCCCGACCTGAACACCAGCCATCCGATGGTGCAGGCCGAGATCCTGAAGATCATGGGGTTCTGGACGCAGCTCGGCGTGTCGGGCTTCCGCATGGACGCGGTGCCGTTCGTCATCGCCAGGAAGGGCGCGGAGGTCAAGGGCGCGCCCGAGCAGTACGACATGCTGCGCCAGTTCCGCGAGCTGATGCAGTGGCGCAAGGGCGACGCCGTCATCCTGGGCGAGGCCAACGTGCTGCCGAAGACCGACATGCAGTACTTCGGCGACGAAGGCGAGCGGCTGCACATGATGTTCAACTTCCAGGTCAACCAGAACCTGTTCTACGCCTTGGCCAGCGGCGACAGCCGGCCGCTGGCCAAGGCGCTGGCCGCAACACGGCCGCGGCCGGCCACGTCGCAATGGGGCATGTTCCTGCGCAACCACGACGAACTCGACCTCGGCCGGCTCACGCGCGCGCAGCGCGAGCGCGTGTTCGCGGCCTTCGCGCCGGACAAGGACATGCAGCTGTACGACCGCGGCATCCGCCGCCGCCTCGCGCCCATGCTCGGCAGCGACCGCCGCCGGCTCGAGCTCGCCTACAGCCTGATGCTCACGCTGCCCGGCACGCCGGTGCTGCGCTACGGCGACGAGATCGGCATGGGCGACGACCTGAGCCTGCCTGAGCGCAACTGCGCGCGCACGCCCATGCAATGGTCGACCGAGCCGCACGGCGGCTTCACCTCCGCGCGCAAGCCGGTGCGCCCGGTGATCAGCGGCGGCGCCTACGGCTTCGAGCATGTGAACGTCGCTGCGCAGCGGCGCGACCCCGAGTCGCTGATGAACTGGATGGAGCGCGCACTGCGCATGCGCAAGGAGATTCCCGAGGTGGGCTGGGGCGACTTCGAGGTGCTGGCGCACCCGTCGCCGCAGGTGCTGGTGATCCGCTACGACTGGCGAAACAACTCGGTCCTGTTCGTCCACAACCTGGCAGAGGAACCGCTGGAGTTCGAACTGCCCGCACGCAAGATCGGGACCGAAGGCGCGCGGCTGATCAACCTGCTGACCGAGGCGCACAGCGAGGCCGACAGCAAAGGCCGGCACTGCATGCTGCTGGAGCCCTACGGCTATCGCTGGTTCAGGGTCGGCGGGCTGGGCTACCTGCTGCAACGCAGCGAGATCTGAAGCGCGGCACCGACGGCAGCCGCCGGCCTCGCCCTGGCCGGCGGCCTACCTCTTTCTGGTTATTCCAGGAACCGCGATCGTTCCCTAGACTGGCCGCTCGATCCTTCGTCCTTCGCGGACACCTGAGGGGATTGTTTGCCCGCCTCGTGCGGGCACTTTTTTGGCGCCCGCTGCGACGCCGTGGCGCGGATGCTCAATCGCGGTCCAGCTGCTTGTCCAGCTGTTTGGCCACACGGTCGTAGTAGCGCGCCGAAGCGGTGTTCCCTGCATTGCTGTAGTGCTTGCTCACCATGCGTGCCGCACGCAATGCGGCTTCGAAACCATCGTGCTGCTCCTGCCATTCGGTGTTGTGCGCGCCGATGTCACCGTCCACGAAGCGCCCGACCTGATAACCCGACTCGAAGTCCACGGCACCGATGAGGGGAACGCCGTCCCGCAACTCGCCATAGAAGGCAATGCCGGCCTTGGCACCGACCCGCGTGCGCAGCATGCCGAGGCCCGAGGCCTTGCCGGACACGCAGGCGCCGGTCCAGTAGGTCGGCGCGGTCGTCAGCGACGTGGGCGCGATGAATCGGCAGCCGGTCGAAGGGTCCTGCTGCCATTCCGCCTGGCCGCCCTTGCCGGCCGCAAGGGCCGCGCCGAAAGAGATTGCAAGCACGGCCGCGGCAGCCGCACAACGTCCAGCCCGCAAGCCGTTCAAGTTCAAACGCATGGGTTCCCCCTCCTGAAGAAATCTTGTTGCACGCAGCGGGCAGACGGCCCCCGCGATCCGCGAGGGATTCTGCTCGGGATGGCATGCCGCATCAAGCGGCGGCACCGGCCTTTGCGCCGGCGCAGACACGACATCGTCCCGGACGCGCCCTGCTCCTACTTCGCACGCATCCGGAAGCGTCCAGTGTTCAGCAACGAATCACCCATCGAGGAACTTGCGACATGGCAACCAGCAGCATTCTGGGCGGCGATCATCCGCCCATCGAACCCAAGGGCACCGACGTGGACAGCCTGGGCCCGAGCGACTCCAGCGACAGCGGCAGCGACGCCGCAGGAACCGAAGACCGGCCCTCGGCCGAAGGCGGCCTCGAGGAAGCCACCAACGCGGACATCCTGCCCGACCGCGTGGGCGTGTTCCCGGATTCCGCTTCCGAAGTGTTTACGTCGCCCGACGACCCCGAAGCCGCCGAGGCCGCTGAACTCGCGGCCTCGGGCGACGAGCCCGAAGACGAAGAGAACGACTGATGCCCGGCAGCGCCACCGACGCCCGTAACAGGAAAAAGAGGCCGTTCGGGCAGACCGCCGCCGGCCTGGACGACGCACTGCGGCGCGTCTTCGGCCACGCCCGCCTGCGCGCCGGGCAGGCGGAGGTCATCGAGCGCGTCATGGCAGGCCTGCCCACGCTGGCGGTAATGCCCACAGGCGCGGGCAAGTCGCTGTGCTACCAGTTGCCGGCGGTGGTCCTGCAGGGACGCACCGTGGTGGTGTCGCCGCTCATCGCCTTGATGAAGGACCAGTGCGACAAGCTGCAGCGCCGTGGCATCCGGGCCGTGCAGGTCAACAGCTCGCTGAATTCGGCCGAGCTGGCGCAGGCCGAGCTGGCCATCGACGGCGGCAGTGCCTGCATCGTGCTGACGACGCCCGAACGCCTTGCCGACCCGGCCTTCGTCCAGCGCCTGCGCGCGCATCCGGTGGCACTGGTCGCGGTCGACGAGGCCCATTGCATCTCGCAATGGGGCCATGACTTCAGGCCCGCATTCCTGGAGATCGGTCCGGCGCTGCGCGTGCTCGGCAACCCGCCCGTGCTGGCGCTCACCGCGACCGCGGGAGACGACGTGGCGGCCGACATCATGAAGTGCCTGGGCATTCCACGCGCCGGGTTGATCGACACAGGCGCATACCGCGCCAACCTGCACTTCGCGGTCGAGCAGATGGCGGACGAGAAGGAGCGGTTGCAGCGCGTCGTCGATTTCGTACTGCAGGCTTCGGGCTGCGGCATCGTCTATGCCGCCACCGTGAAGGCCGCGCAGCAGGCGTTCGATGCGCTCAGGGCGCGCGACGAATCGGTCGCGCTCTACCACGGCAAGCTCGGCGCGCGCGAGCGCAACGAGGCGCAGGAGGCTTTCATGGCCGGAACGGCCCGCGTCATGGTGGCCACCAACGCGTTCGGCATGGGCATCGACAAGCCCGACATCCGGTTCGTGCTGCATTGCCAGATGCCATCGAGCGTGCATGCCTACTACCAGGAGGCTGGGCGTGCGGGCCGCGACGGACAGGTCGCGCGATGCGTGCTGCTGTTCCAGGCGAAAGACCGGGCGGTGCAGCAGTTCTTCCTCGCGGGGCGCTACCCGCAGCTCGAGGACCTCGACGCGATCTATCGCCAGTTGCTGGCCGAACCGCCTGAGCCGCAGGGCTGGACCGCAGCCAGCCTGATCGACGCGCTGGACCGGCCGCGCACCAAGATGCAGTCGGCCATCGCGCTGCTGCGAAAGGAGAAGGTGCTGAAGGTCGATCGGCTCGGCCATGTATCGCTGCGCCAGCACGAGACGGCTGGCATCGACTTCGCCCCGATGCTCGACGCCTACAAAGACCGGCGCGCACAGGACCGCGAAACGCTCGAGCGCATGCTTGCCTATGCGCAATCGGGGCAGTGCCGGTGGCAGCTGCTGCTGGGCGACCTCGACGCGGCGGCGCCCGCGAAGCGCTGCGGCACCTGCGACAACTGCCGGCGCATCGCAGCCCATGAAGCCGCGATAGCGCAGCCGATCGTGGTCGATGCGGATCCCCAGCCGATCGTCACGCGCAGCAGCCCTGCCTTCGCCCCCACCGACCCGGTCAGGGTCCGGCGCTTCGGCTCCGGCATCGTCGTCGCATCGGACACGAGCGCGATCACTGTCGAGTTTCCCGATGGAACCCGGCGCAGCTTTCATCCGGACTACGTCAGCCACCGGCGCGCGTCCAGCCCTGCGGGCGCGGCGCACGCGATGCGAGCGTCGCTGGCCGCCTGACGAACTCTCCCGTGCGTGGGGTGGCCGCCTACTGCGCTTGGCGCCCGGCGCCGACTGAGGCCATGCGGCACGGGATCGAGAGTTCCTGCTCCACAACAAGGAGCAGCCATGGCTCAGTACGGCGTCAATACACCGGTCGGCGTGATCGAAGGAAACACCTCCTCCAGCGGTGTTTCATGGGGCGCGATCTTCGCGGGTGCGGCGGGGGCCGCCGCGCTGTCGCTCGTGCTGTTGCTGCTGGGCACGGGGCTGGGCATGTCGTCCGTGAGCCCCTGGGCGAGCCAGGGCGCCAGCGCGGCCACTGTCGGCATCGCCACGATCCTCTGGCTGAGCTTCACCCAGATCGCGGCATCGGGCATGGGCGGTTACCTGGCCGGACGGCTGCGCACGAAGTGGGCCGGCATCCACACCGACGAGGTCTACTTCCGCGACACCGCGCATGGCTTCCTTGCATGGGCGGTGGCCACCCTTCTGACTGCAGCGCTGCTCGGCTCCGCCGTGGCCTCGATCCTCGGCGCCGGTGCACAGGCAGGCGCCACGGTGGCCGGCGGCGCGGCGACCGCGGCGGCGACCGCGGCGGGTGGAGCGGGCATGGCAGCGTCGCGCTCGGGCACGGACTCGGCTTCTGACCCCACCGGCTACTTCATCGACTCGCTCTTCCGGCGCGATCCGGCCAGCCCGGCGCCGGCCCCGAGCGATGCCACCGGCACATCCGGCACATCTTCGACCTCGTCCATGCCGTCTGCATCAGGCACGCCGTCCATGGCGCCCGAACGCGGCACGGCCGCGACCAGCGCCGAGGTCAGCCGCATCTTCCTGAACAGCATCCGCACCGGCGCACTGCCGCCCGAGGACGCGAAGTACGTCGGCCAGGTCGTGGCGCAGCGCACCGGCTTGAGCCAGCAGGACGCGGAGAAGCGCGTGAACGACACCTACGCCAAGGCCCAGGCCGCGCTCAGGAATGCAGAGACCAAGGCCAGGGAAGCGGCCGATGCCGCACGCAAGGCGTCCGCCTATGGCGCACTCTGGCTGGTGGTGTCGATGCTCATCGGGGCCTTCGTCGCCAGCTTCGCAGCGACCTACGGCGGCCGCCGCCGCGACCTCTGAACGAACACCTTCAAGGAGACCTTCATGCGCTCACTACTCTTGCTGTTCCTTGGCGTGCCGATCCCCGTCATCATCCTGATCGCGCTCTTCTTCCACTAGGCTCCGCCGGGCTTCGGCCGGCAGGCCGCGGGCCTCGGCTCTCGGGGTCGCCCGCCGCGCATTCGGGCACGAGCCTCATCGTTGGAAAGTGTCAGGCCGAGACTCCGTTCATCTCGGCCTGCTCGATCCAGGCGATGCACTTCCGCCGGAGTTGCTCGAAGCCGTCGGCACCGGCAGTGTTGGGAAGGCAGAGCACCAGCTTGCATTGCAGCTGCCCGTTGCGTGCGATGTCGGCGGAGGCCGAGAAGCCGGCTTCCGGCGCACTCATGCTGCGGAGTGTGCAGACCCAACGACCTGATCTGCCTTCGTGGACGAAGGTGATGCCATCCATGACCCACTCCCGTACCGGGCGTGGCATCGGGATTGATGTTTGGCGCTCGTAGAAAGTGATGTCGAAGGTACCCGTGCGGCGGCAGCGTGTCCAACGCAATGTCGACAGGCGGGCTTTTCGACAGCCGTCAAGCCCGGCAGGAAAGGTGGTTGTCCTACGCATCGCGACATCACCATTACTTATTTTTTGCTCGAGGCAGCATCCGACCACTTCCAACCCTGCGCTGTCTCATTGAACCCGCACTGCGGGTTCTCTTTTTTTGGCGCCTGCCACGCGAGTGTCCAGTTCACACCGCGTGCGCGTGGATACAGGGTCACGTCTGAAGGATTCCGCTGCGCAGCAGGCGCG